>JBGTCJ010000050.1:0-12446 GCA_041748895.1 Pirellulaceae bacterium | reverse complement strand
ATCATGGAATGAGAATCATTATCACTAAATGATTTTTCCCCGCCGACGACGCAGCCAGCTTGC
The DNA here is from genome assembly GCA_041748895.1 of Pirellulaceae bacterium. Lineage (GTDB taxonomy): Bacteria > Planctomycetota > Planctomycetia > Pirellulales > Pirellulaceae > UBA6163. The sequence goes on along the minus strand of JBGTCJ010000050.1, from coordinate 12,383 downwards.
CGCCAGCCACGCTCGGACACCTGGACCCACCAGCCACCATGCCCGTCGCGGGGTTCTCGCGCTTCCCGTGGGTCCGATAGTCTTTGTCCACGACCTCCTTTCCCCGAAAAGCGCGGAGATTGCCCCGAGATGTCTGTTACCTGTCTACTTCACCGATCGCTGCCTGTCGGTCTACCTCGGCGACTTCATTGGCGCGGCTTCGCCGTGCTTGGCGTCGCCATTCTCTCGACAGCGATTCTGGTCCCTGCGGCCCACGCCCACTTCATTTGGTTGGCACCCTGCGTTGACGCGCAGGACGAACCGGGCCCCGGTGAAACGGCCACGAGCCTCGAAGTGTTCTTCGGTGAGGACTCCCAACCCGACAACCCCGCTCTCCTGGACCTGCTCAGCGAGATTCAGATCTGGCGTTTGGACAGCACGGGAGCCGCGGAGGCACTCAAGCCGTCCAGGGCCGGCGATTCGCTGGCTGTCAAACTCGATGCGTCCACGCCGACTTCCACGTCGCTGTACGTCGCCGCTCAGGACTTCGGCGTTCGCGAGAAGGGGGGCGGAGCGTTCCTTTTGAAGTACTATGCGAAAGCCGGCCCCTCGGCGGATCAAGACGCTTGGCAGAAGGTCTCGTCGGAAGAAAAACTGGCACTGGACGTCCGGCCGAAGGTGGACGGCGCGCAAATCGTCCTCGAGGTGGCTTTTGAGGGGTCGCCAGCGGTGGGCGCCGAGGTTGTGGTGATCGGACCTGGCATCGGCGACTTCAGTGGCGAGACCGGGACCGACGGCAGCGCCTCGCTGGCCCTTGGACGGGCCGGTCGCTACGCGATCCGCGTGCGGCACGTGGTTCCGACGGCAGGAGAGGTGGATGGCAAAAAGTACGACGATGTCCGGCATTACAGCACGGTAACACTCGATGTTCCTACCTCCTTGATCCCGCTCGCCGTCGATCGGGCCCGAACACTGCCTGACCTGCCCATGACGCTGACCAGTTTCGGTGGAGCGGTGGTGGATCAGCACGTCTATGTCTATGGTGGAACGACCGGAACTGCGCACGAATACTCCCAAGCGGTGCAGAACGCAGCGCTGCTACGTCTGGACCTTAGCGAAGGACGCTCACCGCGGGTCTGGGAAACTCTCGCCGAGGGACCGCGTCTGCAGGGCTTGGCGATGGTCGGGCACCGTGGCCAACTGTATCGGGTGGGTGGTTTTGAGGCCCGGAATGCGGCCGGTGAGGAGCATGACCTATGGTCTTCCGCGAGTGTCGCTCGGTTCGATCCCGATTCCGGCCAGTGGACCGAATTGGCGCCGCTACCCGAGCCGCGTTCCTCGCTCGACGCCGCCGTGCTTGGTGACGAAATTTACGTGATCGGTGGCTGGGCGATGGCGGGCGATTCTCGCAGCGTCTGGCATACAACGGCATGGAAACTCGACTTGTCTCAACCCGCGCCACAGTGGGAGGCGATCGCCGAGCCACCATTCGAGCGACGAGCCTTGGCGCTCGCCGCGCACGACGGTCGGATTTACGCGATCGGTGGGATGACGTCCGGGGACGAGACGACTCGGCAGTGTGATTTGTACGATCCCGCAGCGGATCGCTGGTCCTCCGCACCCGAATTGATTGGCGAAGACGGGATGACGGGGTTCGGAGCGTCGGCGTTTGCCACCGGTGGCAAGCTCTACGTGAGCACCATCCGCGGGACACTTCAAAGATTGAGCGATGACGGGTCGCAGTGGGAGGTCATCGGGAAGACGCCCACGGCGAGGTTTTTCCATCGAATGCTACCTATCGATGATCGCCGTTTTGTGCTGGTCGGCGGATCCAGCTTTGGTGACGGTCGCATTCGCAAAACCGAAGTCTTCAGCGTCCCGGCAACTCACTGAGCTGTGTTCCCCTCACGCAGCGATCATTCCGTCGCCGGCGAAAAACCGAATACGAAGAACGCCGCAGCAACCAGACAGGCAAATGCGGCGAGGTGATTCCACGCCAGCGACTCTCGCATGTAGGTCAGCACAAACCCACTGAAAACCATCAGGGTGATGATTTCCTGCATCACCTTCAACTGAGTCGTCGTGAACTGGCCGTGTCCCCATCGATTCGCGGGGACCTGGAAACAATACTCGAAGAACGCGATCATCCAACTGGCCAAAATCACCGACACGATGGGGGAAGACTTGAACCGCAGATGACCGTACCAGGCAAAGGTCATAAAAATGTTGGAGATCACGAGCAGGATGATCGTCATCATTTCTAGCTTAACTTCCCATCTTTGCGGCGAGACAGACTTCGACCTTGCTTCTTGCCAGTTGACGTACTCGCACGTCACTGGCGCCCCAACCTCTCACGCGGCGTATCCACCCGGGGATGCGGTCGGAATGTTCGAACCCACCGAGCTTGAGCGTCAACAACATCCCGCGGATCTCGCTTTCGCGGTGCGTGACGATGTGCTCCACGGTCGTCAGCGTCTGATCCGGGCGGACATTGGAATCGACCAATAACCACTTGACGCCGCGGAACTCTCGTCGCGGGAGATCGCCGGCGCGCGCGCGGAGGTGAGTAAAATCGGGGTGTTCCGCGATATCCGGATCGATTTCGGCAGGGTCGATACCGATCACCCGAAGGCCCAATTCGAGCATCCTCCCACAGGCGCCGCCGGGTGCCGCGCCAACTTCGACTGCCAGGTCGCCGACCGCCATTTCAAACCCACTCCAGGCGATCGCTTCGGCCGCTTTGTAATAGGCTCGGGAGATCACGCTCACGGTGGGTTCGATCGGTTGAACACCTCCCGGCCAAGTCGCGGGGAGCGCCGTGGCGACCCTCCCGCTAGGAGTTTGCGGAACGCCGTGCCATCCGATCCACCACTGCGACGGATCGACCAAAACCAAGTCCAACACCGAATCGCCGGGGACCGCGATCTCATTGACTGACGCCGAACGAACGTATTTCCCGCCAATGGCCGGCAGAAGCGTGCTGCCGACCGCGGCGGACAGGGCGTCGGGGCCGGGTTCGAAACCGAACTTGCCGATCGGCACGCGGTCGCGCGGCCACACATGCAGGCGGTCCAGTGGTATCGCGGGCATCGCTCCCGCGGCGATCTGAACGTCGAGCGCCGCGACGACTTGTGCGATCAAGTCCGTCGACTGAGTGCCGCTGGCCTTGCCAATTGACCAGGAGGAGGTTCGCGCGAACACGCCGCGAGGGAGTCGCTCGGGAACGCTGTCGTGCTTGAAGGTCACGAAACCCGGACGGCTAAATGCCGGTCGCCAGTGTTGACGATCCAGTTCGGTCTTCACGGCGTTTTCCGCGCCTTGGTGGCAGCAAACGAAAGCGAACAAGGTGGATGCTTCGATTCGGGGCAGTGGATGCCGAAGTGCAGAGGTGTCAAGGTTGGCCGTGGAGATCGTAACGGTGGGTCCGCGTGGACGCTACGCACCCCGCCGGTTAACGCTCGGATGGGGCGAATTGATAGCCTTCGAAGCCGCCAGCACCGGACCCCGCTTTTCATCCGACCCGCGCCCGTTACAGTATGTTCGCCTGCGGGAACTTGCCGACTGATTCCCGCTCGAATCGATCTCTGACATCTTACTGTGCCGAAGCTGGTGACCACCGCACGTGCCGCAAGGCACATCCGGCGTGCACCTGGCTGGCTATCACCGCGCGCTGCCCATCGTGAACGACACGCCCCTTGCCGTCACCCCGCTGCACGACTGGCATCTTTCTGCCGGGGCGCGGATGGCGCCGTTCGCCGGTTTCGAGATGCCGATTCAGTACGAATCGATCGTCGCGGAACACCAGGCATGCAGGCATTCGGCGGCGTTATTCGATGTTTCCCACATGGGGCGATTGCGTTTTGAGGGCGAGGGCGCGGCCCATTTGCTAGACCACCTGCTGACTCGGCGTGTGACGGACCTACCCGTGGGCGGCGTGCGTTACGCGTTGGTCTGCAACGCGCAAGCCGGCGTGCTGGACGACGTCTTGGTGAGCCATCTCGAGACGCCCAGCGGTCGGCGATTCCATATGCTCGTGGTCAACGCCTCGAATCGCGCCAAGATCGCTCGCTGGATCGCCCCACATCTGGCTGATTTTCCGACGGTAACGATGAGCGATCGAACGGAGTTGACGGCGATGATTGCCGTTCAAGGTCCGCAGGCGATTGCGGTCATCGCGGCGCTGTTCAAGTCCAAGATCGAACGGCTACGGCGTTACCGGGCTGTGATCACCGAACAATTCGGAAAACCGGTCATTGTCAGCCGAACAGGTTACACAGGTGAAGATGGAGTCGAGTTGATTGTTCGCGCGGAGGAGGCGCGGCGGGTGTGGGAGAACGTGCTGCTAGCCGGGCGGCGGGACGGATTCCGCGCCGCCGGGTTGGGGGCTCGCGATACGCTGCGGCTGGAGGCGGGGATGCCGCTTTACGGCCATGAACTCAGCGACCAGATCGACCCGATCTCCGCCGGACTTTCGTTCGCCTGCAACCTTGACGGCCGATCGTTCGTTGGCGACGAAGTGCTCCGCGAGATTGCAGTTCGTGGAGCGGCAAGCGTGCGGGTCGGGTTGACGTTCGACGGCAAGCGGCCAGTTCGCGAGGGCTGTGCCATTCGCGATACGAACGGCCGCTCGATCGGATGGGTGACCAGCGGGGCGCCCTCCCCGACGCTTGGCCGACCGATCGCGATGGCGATGGTCGATGCGTCGGCCATCGATTCTGAGACGGGCCAACCGGTCGCGCCGCTCGAGGTTGACAACCGCGGTACGCTGCAGCCAGCGAACGTCGTTCCGCTTCCGTTTTACCGTCCTGTACCGACTTAGCAGTAGCATGGCACGACGATTGTCCCCTCATCGTGCCGATCCATCCTCGTAGTTAGGAAGCCCGTTGATGACCCGCGATCCATCCCGTTTGCTGTATGCGAAGTCGCATGAGTGGGCCGACATTTCCGAGGATAGCGAAGGCAAAGTCGCGACGATCGGCATCTCGTCTTTCGCGATCGAGCAATTGACGGACCTGGTCTACATGGACCTGCCGACATCAGGAAAAAAGGTCCAGGCCGGAGAGGAGTTTGGTGAAGTCGAGTCGGTCAAGGCGGTCAGTCCTTTGTACAGTCCGGTGAGCGGTGAAATCATTGAGGTACATTCAGACCTTCCGGAGAATCTCGATGGGCTGAAGGACGATCCCTACGATTTTGGTTGGATCATCAAGGTTCGGATCAGCGGAGTCGGTGATATCGACGGCCTGATGGACCACGCGGCATACCAACGGCAGTGCAGCGAAGAAGGCGGCTGATTTTCCATCGTTATGCACCGATTTCCTCGAAGGTGATTCGCTAAATGACCGGATATCTGTTCCACACTGACGAGGATCGCCGCGCGATGCTCGCCGCAATCGGGGCCGAATCGGTCCAGCAGATCCTCGATGCCCAGGTCCCCGCCGACGTTCAGCTGCGACGGACGCTGCGAATCGGCGACGCGACCGACGAACTAACGCTCGAGTCGGAGATGCGGAGTCAAGCGGCGAAGAACGCTTCGCTTGGTTCGCATATTTGCTTCATGGGCGGCGGTGCCTACGACCACTTCATCCCGGCGGTCGTCGATGAATTGGCTGGGCGAGGTGAATTTTACACCTCCTACACGCCGTACCAAGCGGAGGTCAGCCAAGGTAATTTGCAGGTGATGTTCGAGTACGAGACGCTGGTGACTCAGCTGACCGGGCTGGCCGTTAGCAATGCCAGCCTCTACGACGGCGGATCGGCAGCTGTCGAGGCCGTGCTGATGGCGATCGCCGCGGGAAAAGGCCGAACGCGCGTGATCACCTCGTCGGCGGTCCATCCGCACTACCGCCAAACGCTCGCGACGTACCTCGAAAACCTCGATGCGTCCTGTGTGACCGTCCCGCTCGATGCAACGGGGACGTCGACCGCAGTCATCGACGCGATCGACGGCGATACGGCGTGCGTTCTGATCCAACACCCCAATTTTTTGGGGCGACTCGAAGACGTTCGCGCAATCGCCGATGCGGCTCATGCGGCTGGCGCGCTAGTCGTCCACGTTTTTGATCCCGTGAGCCTTGGGTTGCTCAAGCGTCCCGCCGACTTGGGCGCGGACATCGCCGTGGCGGAGGGCCAGTCGCTCGGCAGCCCACTGGCCTACGGTGGCCCGTATCTCGGCATGATGGCCTGTCGCGAAGAGTTGATCCGGCGCCTTCCGGGCCGCATCGCGGGACAGACGATCGATCGGCGGGGAAAAAGGTGCTGGGTGTTGACGCTGCAAACCCGCGAGCAACACATTCGCCGTGACAAAGCGACGAGCAATATCTGCAGCAACCAGGCGCTACTCGCGCTGCGGGCAACCATCCACCTCAGTTTGCTTGGACCCGAGGGCCTTCGCGAAACGGCGACCCATTGTGCCCTCAAGACCGATTACGCTCGTCGCCGTTTCGCCCAGAGCGATCGATTCGAATTGGTTCATGAGCAGGCCGTCTTCAAAGAGTTCGTGGTTCGAGATCGGGAGAACGACGTGCGGGGATGGATGAGTCTGGCGACGGAGCAGGGGATACTTGCAGGCGTGCCGTTGGAGCCCTGGTATCCGGAGCTCTCGGATTGTTTTCTTGTCGCGGTGACGGAGAAGCGGACCAAGGCAGAGATCGATCGGCTGGTTGCACTTGAACACGCGGCGGCGGCCGTTTGACCACCGTCAAACGCAAGCTCCGTCACACACAGAAGGGTCCTGGATAGCGATACACGATGCGAAACACCCAAAGCACCCGTTTGATCTTCGAAATGAGTCGTCCTGGACGGCGGGCGCATCGTCTGCCCCCGATCGACGTGCCCCCGATCGACATCGAAGGGGCCGACGACGCAGCGCTCGGCGATGATGGAGCATCCGCGGTGCGGAGGTTGTTCGAACCGTCGCAGTTGGCCGAGTCTCCACCGGCGTTACCGGAGTTGGCCGAAGGGGATGTGGTTCGCCACTTCGTCAATCTCTCGACGCTGAACATGAGCGTCGACACGCACTTCTATCCGCTCGGATCGTGCACGATGAAGTACAACCCGAAACGGAATGAGCGGATCGCGTCGCTGCCGGGTTTTGCTCATGTCCACCCACTCCAAGACGAGTCAACGATTCAGGGTTTGCTCGCGGTGTTGTACGAATTGCAGGAAATGTTTGCCGAGATCAGCGGGTTGCCTGGGGTCTCCCTGCAGCCGGCCGCTGGGGCCCATGGTGAACTGACGGCATTGATGGTCGCCGCCGCACACTTCCGCTCGATCGGGCAGAACCGAGACGTCGTTTTGACCGCGGACTCGGCGCACGGAACCAACCCCGCCAGCGCCGCGATGGTCGGTTACGAAACCCGAACGGTGAAGAGCCAAGCCAACGGGATGGTCGACGTGCAGGACCTGAAAGCAAAGCTTGATGATCGCGTCGCCGTGTTCATGTTGACCAATCCCAACACGCTCGGACTGTTCGATTCCCAGATCTTGGAGATCACGCGATGTGTGCACGACCAGGGAGCCTTGATCTACCTCGACGGCGCGAACATGAACGCCATCCTCGGCATCACCCGCCCCGGCGACTTTGGCGCGGACCTGATGCATTACAACCCACACAAAACGTTCAGTGGACCGCACGGCGGTGGCGGCCCGGGTGCGGGTCCGATCTGCGTGCGTGACTTCCTCGCCAAGTACCTCCCGCAACCGATCGTCGTTCGCGACGGCGATCGCTATCGCCTTCAAGCCGACGGTAGCGATTCGATCGGACGAGTTCGAAGTTTTTTTGGGAACGTCGGTGTCTTGGTTCGGGCATACTGCTACATAAGAACGTACGGCGGTGAGGGCTTGAGGCGTGTCAGTGAAGACGCGGTTTTGGGCGCCAACTACTTGCTCAGCCGAGTCAAGCACATTCTCGACGTGCCACACGGTGATCGATGCATGCACGAGTTCGTCGCGTCGGCGTCGAAGTTGAAAAAAGCACGCGGCCTAACGGCAATGGACTTGGCCAAGCGAATACTCGACTACGGATTTCACGCCCCTACCGTCTACTTTCCGTTGGTCGTGGACGAAGCCGTGATGGTCGAACCCACGGAGACCGAAAGCAAGGAGACGCTTGACGCTTTCGCCGAAGCTCTGTTCCGTATCACGGAGGAGTCAGCGGCGATGGTGCACGAGGCGCCACACACGACCCGAATCAGCCGGCCCGATGATGTGGCGGCAGCCCGCCGTCCGATCGTCCGCTGGGAACCGGGCGCTCCCAATTGATCGTCCGATGACGGCGTGGAACCCATGAGCAAGGATCGACAATCGATCGGTCGACTTCTGATCGACCCGCCGACCGAGGGTGCACTCAACATGGCCATCGACGCGGCGATCCTCGCGTCGGCCGCGCCGGGTGACCCGTTTACGCTCCGCTTCTATCGCTGGTGCGAGCCGACGTTGTCGCTCGGTTACTTCCAATCGATCGCCGACCGCGCAAAGCATGATCCAAGCCGAACGTTGCCGGTCGTTCGGCGAGCGACCGGCGGAGGTGCGATCATCCATCATCACGAGTTGACGTACAGCCTGATGGTTCCCACGCATTTGGACCCGGGTGGCATTGGTTCATCACCGCAGTGGTATCGCCTGGTCCACCTTGGCGTGATCGCGGCGCTCGCGTCGTGTTCGATCCGTGCGCACTCTTTTTCGGATGACCCACGGCCCTTTGGCCACAAGGGTACCGGCGAACCGTTCCTCTGCTTCCAGCGAAGAAACGGTGATGACCTAATCGTCAGCGGCTACAAGGTGATGGGTAGCGCTCAGCGGCGCGGCGCGGGCGGCCTCCTGCAGCACGGCAGTTTACTGCTGGAGACATCGCCTTACGCTCCCGAGTTGCCTGGACTGCGGGAACTGTGCGAGTGGCCTGCAACAAAGAGAGACGCCCAGCTGAAAGCCGAAACGATTCAAGACGCGATCGCCGCGGAACTTGGGCATCGTTTAGGGGTTTCGTGGACAACGGGTGCGTGTAGCGACCGCGAGCGGCAGCATGCACAAGCAGAAACGCGGATCCGTTTCGCCTCGTCGAAGTGGACGCAGCGGCGTTAGCGAGTGGACGAAATCGCAGGGGAGTCATGCCGCCTAACATCGCACCAGGAAGCTCGCACCAGGAAGCATGCGGTGATCCCCACGCAGGGGTGTGCAACAAAGTTTTCGCGCGGTTCGATGAAAATAGGATGACGAGTTGATAGCCTTGGTCTACAATAAGTACTCAGATTCATGTTACTTCGTGACGAGTTTTTCTTGTCTGTGAATTCCCGCCTACCGAATCCTATTGGTAGCTCCCCGCTGTGCAGATTGAGACGTCGGGTCGTCGCCGAGAAGCCTTCCGGCATCATCCATTTTTATCATTCGGTCTGGGGTACCCGTTCGGGTGAACTGACCAAGACAATGGCCCGCAGGATGATCGACACAAAGGGGATAGCATGCAGGTGAAGCTGAAAGTCATGACAGGGAGTCATGCCGGGACGGAGATTGGAGTCAGCGGTGAAAAGTTTCTGATCGGACGGAGTGATTCGTGCAGTTTGCGACCCAAAAGCGAGTCGGTCAGTCGGAAACATTGCATCATTGTCTTGCGAGACAATCGTGTTTTGGTGCAGGACTTGAAGAGCCGCAACGGAACGTTCGTCAATGACAAGCGGCTTCCACCGGACAAGGCAAAGGTGCTGTCACCGGGGGATCACTTGCGGGTCGGGAAGATCGATTTCGAGGTTTTGATCGAGCACGGCCTGCAGGCTGCCAAACGGCCGGAGGTCAAGAATGTCGGCGAGGCCGCGGCGAGGACTGTGGAGTCGTCGGGAGAAGGTAGTCGGTTCGAGGCGGTCGATGTGACGAGTTGGTTGGACGAGGCCGACCAGATCGATCGCGTTCGTAAACTGTCCGATCCGGACACCCGGCAATTTCGAGTCGATACGATCGCGGAGTCGGGCGACGACACGGGGTCGGGTACGGACAGTGGCGATTTGCTGAGCGGCGAGGATCCGGCTTTGAAGAAGCCGGGACGGCCCGACAAGGTGGCCCCTGGTAAGTTGCCGGCTTCTGCCAAACCGAAGACTTTGGATTCTCGAAAGGCCGCCGACGACGCGCTGAAGCGATTCTTTAGCGGTCGATAAGGACACGTGCGAAAGCAGTCGGAGAGCCGCTCGATGGGATCTTTCGCTCGGGTTACCGCATCAGCCATTTTCGCCGTTTGGGTCGGAATTGCTGCGGCGTTCGCCGAGCAGGAGGTTCGCCTCCGCAGCGGTTTGATTCTCCGCGGTTCGGTGCTCGAGATCGCCTCGCTAAATCAAAACGCGTACAGCGCGGCCGGCGGGGGGGGTGAGATCAAGCTTCGTCCGATCTGGATGATCGACGACGGGCTTCGCCGGACCTACGTTCACAAACTGGGGATGGTCGCCGAGGTCAATCCGGTCGAGGACCTCAGCCAAAAAATGGAGTTTTGGCAACCTGCGCCCTTGGGCGGTAGGGGCGTGGCCGGCCTGGGTGCGATACTCGAGGTTTCTCCCTTCAACAATTACGGCAGACGGGTGATCACCGTCCGCGGCCCCGATTCCACACCGCTCTCGATCATCCAGGGGATCACCGAGATCAATGCTCGGTACGCCAAGGTCGAGGGACTCAAGTCGACGCCCTCGTACGTGTGGGACATGCGTGTCGCGACAAGTTCAATTCCGCCAGAGGAACTTCGCGAAATCTTTCGTCGCCGCGTCGATCAGGAAGACCTTGATCAGCGTTTGGAGGTGGTCCGGTTTTACATCGAGGCCGAGCAATTTGCGGAAGCCCGCGACGAACTGCAACGCGCGATCGACGATTTTCCCGACCAGCAATCGATGATCACGCAGCTCCGGGCGCTCGTTCAACGGCAGGGGACGCAACTGCTCGCCGAGGCCCGGTTCCGTCGCGACGCCGGTCAATACGCGTTGGCCACCGCCATCTTGGAAAACTTTCCGCTGACCGAGGTTGCCCGAGTCACGGCGCTGGAGGTGCAGGATTCGATCGCGTCGATTCAGGGCAAAGTGGGGGAAGGTCAGCGGTTGCTGGACCAGCTCAGCAAACAGATCGAGACGCTCCCTGAGGGTTACGAGCGCGAGCCGCTCCGTGAACTGGTTCGCGAAATGTCGGCGGCGCTATCGCTCGACACTCTCGCACGGCTGAGTGACTATTCGCGTCTTGGAGGCGTTGACACGATTCCGCTCGACAACCGCGTGGCGCTGGCGATCGGAGGTTGGTTGCTGGGCGCGGGTTCGGGGCTGCAGAACTTGCAGGTCGCGACCGCGCTGATCGAAATCCGAGGCCTCGTCGGTCGCTATTTGGCCAGCGAGGAGGAGGCCGAGCGGCAATCGATTTTGGACGAGCTGCGGGCGATCGAGGGAGCGGAGCCGAATTACGTCGCCATGATGCTTCCGCTGATGGAACCTCCCAAAGCCTTGCCCGACGAGGCGGCCGATCCCGAGGTGCCGGGGCTCTACCGCGTCACGCAAGCGCTAACCGGTGCGACGCACGGTGAATACGCCGTGCAATTGCCACCCGAGTACAACCCGCTTCGTTCCTATCCCTGCATCGTCTCGCTGCACCCTCTGGGCGGTCCCGCTGAGGGCCAGCTCGACTACTGGGCCGGGCGGTTCGACCGGTCATCCGGCTCGCGCCTGGGCCAGGCCACCCGGCACGGTTTTGTGGTCATCGCCCCGGTCTGGTCTCGAATGGGACAGCGCCGTTACGAGTCGACGCCGCGTGAGCACGCTCAGGTGCTCTCAGCGCTTCGCGACGCGATGCGGCGGGTCTCGATCGATTCGGACCGCGTGTTTTTGGCCGGAATGGGAGAGGGCGGTTCGGCGGCGTGGGACATCGCGCTTTCGCATCCCGATCCTTGGGCGGGGATGATCAGTATCGGCGGCGAACCGAGTAACTACGTGCGGCACTACCATCCCAATGGGACGGCAGTCCCCATGTATCTCGTCTTCGGCGAACTTGCCGGCGCGCCAGCGCCTCTGATGCGGTATGGCGATGTTCTGGACGGGTACATGAAGCCCAGTTACCACACGTTGGTCGTGATGTACCGTGGGCGAGGCAGCGAGCCCTTCTACGAAGAGATCCATCACATCTTCGATTGGATGCGGTTGGCGACGCTTCGCCGGGGTGAGCCGCCGCGACAAATCGAGACGGTGACGATGCGGCAAGGCGATCAATTTTTCTGGTGGCTTGAGCTGCCAGAACTGCTACCCAACGTCGCCATCGACCCGTTTCTGTGGGACCAGGCGGCGCGACTTCGCGCCGCGAAGGTATCGGCATCGATCGGAGAGGGCAACACGATCCGGATCGGTCAGGGCCCGAGCGACCGATTCATCGTCCACCTCTCGCCCGAGATGGGGATCGAT
>JBGTCJ010000049.1:0-17276 GCA_041748895.1 Pirellulaceae bacterium | reverse complement strand
GTTCACGCAGCCCACCCGGCGCGGTTAGCTCGCCTCGCTCGGCCCGATCGAGCAGTTCGTCGTCGGGCAAACTGCTCCATAGAAAGAATGCCAGTCGCGAAGCCAATTCGAGATCGCTCAGTCGATACGCCGTGGCGGGCGGAAGCCCATGGGGGTCCATCTCGATTCGAAAAAGAAAATGGGGGCTGACCAAAATAGCCGCCAACGCGGATTCGATCGACGCTTCGAAATCACCACTGGCACGCGTCTCGCGAAACTGCTGCATCGGGCGGGCGAGATCCTCGGCTTCGATCGGTCGCCGATAGGCGCGCCGAATTAAGGGCGACAGGATCGCAATCGCTCGCTCCTGCTCGTCCTCGATCCGACTTGACTCACGCGTGAAGATGCGTTGACGGCTGAGGGTTTCGCCAGGTCCACGATCGACATGTGGCCCCGTTATGGAGACTTGGTAAATCGCAGGCGTCGCCCGAGGATGACGGTGAAAATTGAACCGGGCGTTAAGCGGCTGGCGCTTCGTTTCAAGCAGTGCCGACGACTGCTTGCGAAACGTCACGACCAGTTCGTGTGAACCCGCCTCAACCGCCAAGGTGGTTCGGAGATGCGCGTCGACGCTGGGGACATCCTTACCGCGCGGCAACGGCTTGACCGTGAAGGAGTTGACCCATTGCCGATCGAGCAACAAATCCAACACGTGAGGCTCGGTCAGTCCCTCGACGTTCTCGTTGCGATCACGCGTCAGACGCATGTCGATCTCGTATTCACCATTGCGCGGGAAATGATACGTGAAAACGCCACCACCTCGCGTTCCCAGAGGTAAGCCGTCGATGTGATCCTCTTGGGTCAGATCGGGTGGCAAACGGATCGTTTCTCCACCGGGGCTCGAGAGTCGAGTGCCAACGGCCAATTGGCTGATCTTTTCGGCAGCGGAAACGAATCGATTCAGAAGCATTGGCGACAAGTCGGCGACGGTGACGTTGTCGAATCCGTGACTTGCCTCATCGGCAGGCAACAGCGTCGAGACGTCGATGTCCAGCCCAAGCAGGTCGCGGATCGCGTTGCGGTACTCCGTGCGGTTGAGCCTGCGGAACGTTTCGGTCCGGCCGGGTTTCGGCGCGTCGCGATCAATCTCGTCCAGTCGGTTGCCGAGCGTTTCAATTACCCGCTGATAATCGCTCTCCTCGGGACGCGCGGCGTCTCGCGGCGGCATTTGCCGAGCGGCCATCCTTCGGACAACCTTTTCCCATTCCTCCGCATGCCGGGATAAGTCACGCAGATCGAGATCGTCAATCGCCAAGCCGGCGGTGGCATCGTCGCGATGGTGGCATTCCAGACAATGCGACGCGAAAAACGATTCCAATTGCGCGTGTCCGGCAGCAGGCTGCGATGGTTCGGCCGTTGACTGGCCGGGGCATTGCAAGCAGAGCAATAGCGAGAACAGCGATGCGGCGGAGCTCAACAAGTGCCTCATGGGCAACCTTGTGTTAAACGGATGGGCGTGGACTTCTCCCCTACGATACCCGATCGACAGTTCCCGTGCCAATCTTCGGGAGCGGCTCAAGCCAAAACCATCGCACCAACGAGCTGGCCTCGAAAAAAGGTGGCGTTCGACCCAGATGATGGCGTGACTTTCCCGCGAAGCGGTACCATGATGTCTCTGGAAGCCTTCGAAGAAGCTTGTCGGTCCATCCACCCTTCTCGCTGTTGAAAGAGCCTTCGACTGATGCGCAACGGTCGCCCACGCTATGTCTTGATGATGATCGGCCTCTCGATCTCCACGGTTCCCATTTTCCAACGCGCGGTGCTCGCGCAGTCGATGGCCGTGTTGGCCGATGCCGCCGAGCGGCAAGAGCTATCGCGGTTGCAGAAGCAAATCGCATCGGGTGCGAATGTCAACGTGCCCCAAGCCGATGGCATGACCGCGCTGCACTGGGCGGTTTTGCACGACGACGAGTCTGCGACGACCATGCTGATCGAGGCGGGCGCGGAGATCGACAGTGTTAGTCGATACGGTGTGACGCCGCTTTCGCTCGCCTGCCGAAACGGTTCGGGGTCACTTGTTCGGCGATTGCTCGAGTCGGGTGCGGACCCTGGGGTCGCTCTACCCGGAGGCGAGACACCGCTGATGATCGCGTCCCGAACCGGACGGCTGGAGCCGGTCGCGTGTTTGCTCGGCCATGGGGCTGACCCCAATGCGAAGGAGTCCAAGGGACAAACCGCACTCATGTGGGCAGCGGCCGAAGGACACCTCGAAGTGGTCGACGCGCTGTTGGCCGCGGGAGCGGACTCTCACACCTCGCTGACCTCCGGGTTCACGCCTCTGTTTTTCGCTGTCCGCGAAGGGCGAATGGACGTTGCCAAGCGGTTGCTCGACGCCGGCGTGGATGTCAACGACGTGATGAGCCCTCAAAAAAGAGTTCGTAAAGGCCCGACCGAGGGCATCAGCCCGTTGATTCTGGCCGTCGAGAATGGGCACTTTGATCTCGCCGTGATGCTGCTCGAAGCCGGTGCCGATCCGAACGACCAACGTTCCGGTTACACGGCGATTCACACGCTCACTTGGGTCCGAAAGCCCAAGCGCGGTGATGAAGACGATGGCGATCCGTCCCCGGTCGGTTCGGGAGCTCGAACGAGCCTTCAATTGGTTCGCGAATTGACGCGATTTGACACCGATTTCGACGCCCGTCTGATTCGCGGGCCCGCACCTCGGGCACGCTTGTCGAAAATCGGCGCGACCGCGTTCTTGATGGCCTGTGAGACCGCCGACCTGCCGCTGCTGCAACTGCTCGTCGAACTCGGCGCCGATCCGACGATCGGCAATTCCGACGGCTGCACGCCGCTGATGGCTGCGGCGGGGATCGGGCAAGACGGTCGAGGTGAGGAAGCTGGAACCGAGGAGGAAGCGTTACGCTGCGTCGAGTACCTGGTGTCGCTCGGTGCCGATGTGAACGTGGTCGACAACAACGGGCAAACGGCGATGCACGGGGCGGCATACAAGAGTGCCCCTAGCATTGTGCGCTACCTCGCCTCACGCGGAGCCGATGTGGCGATTTGGAACCGCCCCGATCGCTACCAACGAACCCCACTTCACCTCGCTCACGGCCATCGACCGGGTAACTTCAAACCGTCGCCGGAGACGATCGAAGCGCTCGGTGAGGTGATGCGAGCCAGCGGCGTTGAACCCGCCACGGACGGATTCGCTGAACCGCCACGCGTCGGGTACGAACCTTGACCGCGGGCAATCAGGCGACCGATGGGGGCAAAAAAAAATCGAGGGGCTTTCGCATGGAAAGCCCCTCGATCTTCATGGCTAAACGAAACTTCGATCGCGTTTAGAATTCCGCGTTGATCGTCTCTTTGGCTGCGCGGGTTCCGAGTGCTCCCCAAAGTCCAAAGGGGCTTTGACTGCCCGCGGGCAACGTGCCTGCCAAATTGCCAGCATGGACGACGGGTGATCGGGAATTTCCAGCCTCAATCGAGTCGGTAATGAATTTCACCGCTCCGTCCGCCATCAGCACGTGAACTCCGCCTTGATGGAGGCTGCTGGGTGACATCGATCCACTCGAACCGTCACCGCCGTTGGAGCAGAGTTCGGAGTTTGGCGGGAGAATCGTGGTGATGCCCGAGTAGAGCAGCGACCCGTCCGCCCAGCGGAACCCACGGCGCTGATCGCCACCGCCGACGAGAGTGGGCACGGTGCAACCGGTGCCACCGACGGCTGGACACCAGAATCGAGGTCTGAGCGGATCCATGTAATTGCTGTCGCGGCACAACGAAGGATTCCGGTGGAACGCATCCCAGCCACCGGGTAGGTTGTTGGCGATCTGAGCTGTGATGGCGCGGTCGCCGAGATCCGTGATGATCTCGCCACACATGATCGTATTGGCAGTTCCGTCGAGAATATCGCGGAATCCGACGAACTGCCGAGCGACAAACGCACCACGACACGAGGCCACTCGAGCCCCTTGGTCACGCCAGAGCGCTGGCGTGCCGGTGAGTTGCTTCCGACCGTTGGTCGTCCAGTCTGTCGAGTCGCCTAAATTGGCGCCGTAATTCGTTCGTCCCAAAGCGGGAAGCCCCACGCCAACATCGCTGGGACAGCGGTAGGTGGAAACGTCAGTCATCCATGGCGCGTAGGCGGTCGTCCACGGGGCAGGACCCATCGCGGCCCAGAACTGTCCAGCAGGTAGCTGGGTACCGTCTGTGCGGAACTGATTGGGGTTACTGATCTGTTCCCACAACGCCTGTTGCTCAACGAAGGGCAGCGTCGGCACCAAGAAGCTCAGGCGGAACCGGTTGTTGCTCGGATTCGCTCCGCCGCCCACCGGGACGGTGCCTCCCACGTTCAAGGTCAACTCGTGCGTCCCGCCAAGCTGCATAGGAAGTGAATTGTAAGCGGCATGGTAGTTGTGCAAGCCCAGCCCCAACTGTTTCATGTTGTTTCCACAACTCATTCTCCGTGCAGCCTCACGGGCCGCTTGGACCGCTGGCAACAGCAGCCCTACCATCACTCCGATGATCGCAATCACGACCAGGAGTTCGACCAGCGTGAAGCCGCTGGGTCGGGTGAAACGATTCTTCATTGACAATGCCTCAAAAAGGGGAACGAGAAAAAAGACGTACGTACGGGATGATTCGCCAACAAAAGTTGATGGCCAATGAGTAACGATCGCTCGTGTCAGGTTCCCGACGGAAGCCGGACACGACATCGCGAAAACACCTACCCGCCGCCCAGTGCTTTAACCGGAAACTCGCAGTTTCGTTTCTTAAAAATCTTTCGAAAGATTTCAAAAAAGGCGCGATACTTCGGCGTTGGCAGGGCGACAAAGTATCCAATCTTACCTAGACGCCAAGGCCTTCGACTGGAGCCTTCGGGTTCGCGAAACCTTTTGCTCCACGAACGGTTGTGCGCGGAAGTTTCATTGGGGGTGAATGCCTGATTGGCACGTTGCACCGCCAAAATTGGTGGGATCAATTGATTGTTGGTCGGATCAATTGATTGTTGGTGGGATCAATCATTTAAGGTTCGGTCTCCTGATTCTTGGAATGGACCTCTGCCGTTCGGAGTCCGCTTCTTCCCTAAGCCTTGGTTGCCAAGATTAGGTCGAGCGGTGCGGGGGTGCGGCGGCCAACGATCGAGCCGAATCCGGCGGCCTGCAACAGCTCGCCGTACTCGCTCAGTGTTCGCTCGCGGCCTTCGGTGACGATCAGCATGTTGAGGTCTTGCAACTGGGCCCATCGCGGACCGTCTTTGGCGTCACTGAGCATCTTTTCGCAGATCAGCACGCCGCCTCCGATCGGCAAGGCATCGTAAATCTTGCGAAGCAACACCTGGATCTTCTCTTCGGACCAATCGTGGACGATTCGCCCCAAGGCGTAGAGATCACTCGCCGGTAGCGGATCGGTGAAGAAATCACCGCTCACGATCTCGATCCGATCACCCATGTTCGCAGCGCCGATGATCTCACTTGCCAACCCAACCACATCGGGTAGATCGAACAGCGTCCCACGAAGCTCGGGGTATCGCTGACAAGCCGCGATCACCAAGTGCCCGGTCGCCCCCCCGAGATCAACCAGTCGATGGAACCGACCGAGGTCGATCGCCGAGACGATCTGGGGTGAGGTGATGGTTCCGTACCCATGCATCCCCATGAGAAATTCGCGACGCGCCGCTTCGGTCTTGAAAAAGCTGGAAAAGATCGGCTCGTCCCAGCCGTACGTTTGTTTCCAGCGGTGCGTCCCTTCCCGAATCGCATCTTCCAGATTGCCCCACATCGGCCACATGACGCGATTGGAGTACTGGATGTACCCGGTCAACCCCGTGGGCGATTCGCCAGTCAAGTACTCGCTCGCCGTAGGGGTGAGCGAGTACTGGTCGCCGCGGCGAGTGAGCAATGCCAAGCCGACAAGATTGTCCAGGAGCCGAACCATCGCCGATGGATCGCATTTCAACGATTGGGCGATCTGAGCCGCCGTTTGGTCACCCGCGGCCAGCGCGTCAAAGACACCCAGAGAGACCCCTGCAAACATGACTTTGGATCTGCGGAAGGATTCGAGCAACTCAAAGACGGGCTGGGGATCGGCGGGGGTCAGGTCAGTGGCCACGGGGAAATCTCGCGTGAAAGTTGGAATCGGTCGACGCATTGTGATAGCCGATTCGCACTTGCTTCGGCACAGGTTGTTCTCGTAAGCGTAAAACGATGAACGCGATCCTATCCCTACATGACTCGGCGGTCGACCGCGACTCGGACGTCGATCGACGCATCACCGCAAGCGATTGGATCGGGATCGATCTGATCCGTGTCCTCGCGGCAATTCTTGTCGTGCTGCTGCACGCGTCGGTGCCCTACCTGGTGCACCCGATGCCCGGCTTGGCGTGGCCGGTTGTCGACACGCCTAGCCCACTGGTTGATGCCGTTTTTTGGGCGATCGAAGTCTTCATCATGCCGCTTTTCCTCGTCCTTGCGGGCTACTTCGCCCATCGCAGTTTGGCGGCAAAATCAGGGCGCCATTTTCTTCGCGGTCGATTCAAGCGATTGCTCGTCCCCTTTTTAGCCGCCGTGATCGTTGTGCTTCCGGCCGATTGTTACGTTTGGTTGCTCGGCTGGGTCGTCGAGGGTGAGATTCCGCTGGCCAAAATGAGGAGCCTCAAACTCGATCCCGCGCGAACCGAACACCTTTGGGGAACGAGCCATCTCTGGTTCCTGCTCTATCTCTACTTGTACTGCGTGGTGCTGGTGGCTCTCTCGCGCGGCTTGGAAAGGTTGACGGATCGCCGTGGACTCGGTGGTGGTGTCGACCGATCGAGTTCGCGTGCCGCGACGGCGGTGACTTGGGGACTTCTTGTGGTAACAGCGGTCGTCACTTTGGCCATCGCGCCCGAAGTCGTCTATGGGTTCCAACACTCGTTTCTCCCGGTCCCGTCGAAATGGATTTACAGCGGGACATTTTTTGCGGGTGGCGTGTGGATCGCGACGTGCGACCCCCAATGGCGTATCATCCAGCGGTTCGAATTTCGCTGGCTGGCATTCGGATGCCTCGCCCTAATCTTCGCGGTGATGGTCGGCCAGTGGTCGCTTAGGCCGTCCGGTGAAGCGAGATTCGCCGCTGACGGATGGCTGTTACGAACCACGCTCGCCGCCCTGACGGTGTGTGCGGCATGGTCGATGACGCTCGGGTTGATCTGTGCCGGTCATCGTTTGTCACCGGTGCTCCTGCGGCGCCCGAGAGGCGCCGAAGTGGTTCGGTACTTGGCCGGCGCCTCGCTTTGGGTCTACGTGATTCACCATCCGCTGGTCGGGCTGCTGCATATCGATGCAAAACTGCTTGGCCCGACCGTATCCCCGGTTATCAAGGCAATGACCGTGACGATGGTTTCGTTGTCCCTCGCGCTGGCGACTTACGAAGTATGGATTCGACGAACGGTGGTGGGCAGGCGGTCTGGGTTTGCCGCAGAACCTCGACGCTTGACGGTCGCCACGGAGGCGCTGGAGGTGCGAAACGATGAGGCTCGACCGACCGTGCCGATCGATCAGGGTTTCCGCCCGCCGCGGCGGCGGGCAGCCTAGGCCCTGATCGCACTGGGTGCACCCTCGCCGGCGGAGACTTGCCGCGGTACAACCATACCGCTATTGCAACGAGAGGGCCGGAGATGACCAAGGGTTCGTTTACCCAGGGGATGTGCGTGCTGATGGAGCGCGCCATCGATTCGACAATGATCGAGGCAGCGTTAGCGGGGTTCGATATTGTCGGACGCCATGACGCCTCCGGTGCGGACGACCCGACGTGCACGCTTGTGCTCAACTTTCGCCCTGAAGTGCAGGGCCACGTTTTGGTCTCTTTCAGTCCGTCACCTTGGCCCGACGACATGGGCGATCCCGATGAGTCGCCTGAGCTCTTCGTGGCTTGGTCGCTTGGGCAATACGGCCCTCTGGCTTTTCCCGGTTGTCTTCAGCGAGCGGCGGAACAGTCTTGGGGTTGGGAACCGGGGCGTGAAATCGCAAAAAGCCATCAAGCTCACATTCGGATATTGACCAGCTACGTGCTGGGAAACGGCGAATCGGGTCAGGAGGACGATGAAGACACGCCGCTGCTACCCGACGACTACGATTCGCTCGAAGAGCTCCATTTCATGATGCGAGTGATCGCGCCGCTGCTCGAGTTGCCCGGTGCGATCTGCTACTTCAATCCCGGTGGCGAAGTCTTGCGTGACGAGAATGGTCTCAGGCAGGGTCTCAATCATGCCTGGGCGAACAGCATTCCGCCGCTGGACATGTGGACCAATGTCCGTCTGTTTCGCGCCGATGAGGATTGGACGCTGATGGATACCGTCGGAAATGGCCAATTCGACTTACCCGACATGGAAGCGATCTTCAAGTCGGATGACTACGAGGCGTCGGAAGTCGAAGAATTTCTCCGTCACGCATCCTTGTTTTTGCTGCGCGAGGACGACGACGTCGAAGACGGCGACTCGGCTGACGGACCGGGAAAACACCCCTGGGTGGCGCTAGAATGCGACGACGCCCTCTCCGATCCCCCTCGTCCGACCATCCGCTGGATACCGCAGGACGGAAGCGATCCGCCCGAGGAGTTGCTCGAGACGGGGATGAGCGACGAGGAAGAACTCGATGACGAAACGATTGAAGAGCTGTTCGGTGAAGAAATCGATCGTCTGTTGACCGACGACGAACCCGACGAAGAAGACCCGTCTAACCCGTCGAGTTGAGGACAGCCCTGTTCGAGCTGAGAACTCATCGCGAGATCAGAGCAACGATTTGGCAGACTTCTCGATCGCTTCGGCCGTGATGCCGAACTTCGCATAAACCTGATCGAACGGACCACTGGCTCCAAATCCCTCCATCCCCACGAACCGCCCGCCCAGACCCAGGTAGCGATCCCAACTCATGCGAATCCCGGCTTCGCAGGCGACGCGGGCTGCCACCGAAGGCGGAAGCACCTCATCCTGATAGGCTTTGGGCTGATCATTGAACAGCTCCATGCACGGCATGCTGACGACCCGAGCGGCGATACCGGCGGCTGTCAACTTTTCGTAAGCCTCGACACAGAGAGACAATTCGCTACCGCTGCCCATCAGAATCAACGCGGGTTTGGCCGAGCCGCCGGCAAGGATGTAACCGCCTTTGGCGCACCCCGATACCGGGGAGTACTTCTCGCGGCAGAGCGTCGGGATGTTTTGTCGCGAGAGCACAAAAGCGGACGGGTTGCGTGGAAGCATCATCGCGGTGCGATAACACTCGGCCACTTCGTTGGCGTCGCCAGGCCGGAATACGTACAGTCCGGGGATCGCACGGCATGCGGAGAGGTGCTCGATCGGCTGGTGAGTCGGGCCGTCTTCACCCACGCCAATACTGTCGTGCGTCAAGATATAAAGCACGGGTTGGTGCATGATGCTGCTCAGCCGCATCGCACCGCGCATGTAATCCGTAAAGACAAAAAAGGTGGCTCCGTAAGGGCGGAGCCCGGTCACTGAAATTCCATTGCAAATCGCCGCCATCGCGTGTTCGCGAATTCCGAAGTGCAGATTTCGACCGCCGGGGTTGTCGGCGAGGAAGCTTCCCGCGCCCTCAAACTCGAGATTCGTTTTGGTGCTCGGAGCTAAGTCGGCTGACCCGCCAATCATGAAAGGGATGTTCTTCGCGATCGCGTTGAGCACCTTGCCACCGCTGTTTCGTGTCGCGTCACCCTTGTCGCTCGCAGGAAACTGCGGGATGTCCTTGTCCCATCCCTCAGGGAGCTTTCCTGAGAACATCACGTCGAGCTCGGCCGCCTTGTCCGCATAGGCAACCTTGTAGGAGTCCCAGACCTTGTACCAGTCTTCGCGTGCCTTGCGTCCGCGAGTGCCAACGTGGTCGGCAAAGTGCTCGAGGACCCCATCGGGAACGTGAAACCTCTTGTCTTTGGGCAGACCATAGCCTTCTTTGGCCAACTCAATTTCATCCCAGCCCAATGGGGCGCCGTGGGCGTGGTGTGTGTTCTGTTTGTTCGGCGCCCCGTAGCCAATGACGCTCTTGACAATGATCATCGTCGGCTTGTCATCGCAAGCTTTGAACGCGTCGATCGCTGCCGACAGCGCTGGCAAGTCGTTGGCATCGTCGACGTGCAGCACGTTCCACCCGAGCCCCTCGAACTTGCGGCCCACGTCTTCGCTGAAGGCGAGGTCCGTCGAGCCCTCGATCGTGATCTTGTTGTCGTCGTAGATCCAGCAGAGGTTGCTCAGCCGAAGGTGTCCGGCGACCGACGCGGCTTCGGTGGAGATCCCCTCCATCAAGTCGCCGTCACTGCATACCGCGTAAACATTGAAGTCGAACAGCCGATGTTTGGTCGTGTTGTACCGCGCCGCGAGCCACTGCCGGGCGATCGCCATGCCGACCGCGTTGCCCACTCCCTGACCAAGCGGCCCGGTGGTCGTTTCGATTCCCGCCGCCTCGTGAATCTCGGGGTGCCCGGCACAGGCGCTTCCCAGCTGTCGGAAGTTCTGAATGTCTTCGAGCGTGATCGAGAGACGTTCGAGCGGCTTCCCCGCTTCGTCCACAGCTTTGACACCGCAAAGGTGCAGCGTCGAATAGAGCAGCATCGACGCGTGACCGCAGGAGAGAACGAAGCGGTCGCGACCGGGCCAACTCGGGTCGGCCGGATCGTACCTCATCGCGTGGTTGAATAGCTGGTAAGCGATCGGCGCGAGCGCCATCGGGGTGCCGGGATGGCCACTGTTGGCCGTCTGAACCGCGTCCATGCTGAGCGAGCGAATGGTGTCGACCGCCGCCGTCTGTATGTCGGATGAAGCGATGCTCATAAAGATTCCTGCGTGAGTTCAATACGCCCCATGATCTGTCCCAGGAGCAATTTCGGCCCGTGGCCGAGCTGCGTCCCGAGACACCAAATCGACACGGGCACCGGGGAACATGACGATGAAACCGAAAGATTACTGCCCACGATAGCGACCGGGAAGGGGCGAACAGCGACTCCATGGCGCGAACCGCCGGGGTGGTCATGCGATCGGATCGCGGCCACCATCGGCGCCGCGGTACGTTCGATGGAACGCGCCTAACGAGTCGTGTAAGCTGAAGCAGAAATTTGCTCTTCCCCTATCCGTTGAGATTTTCCCAATGAACTTGCTTGCCGATCGCCCGTCCATCACCCTTTTTCGATCTGCTGCCTGCCGCCTGAGCCTGGTGATGCTCCTGCCATTGTCCGCTTGTTGCTGGGCCGATACGCCCAATGCCATGCCGAACACGCTTTCCGATCAGGAGCGAGCGGACGGGTGGCGACTGTTGTTCGACGGCGAGTCCACTGAAGGATGGCACAACTACAAGAAGATGGGCGAGCCGGTTAGCGATGGATGGAAGGTCATCGACGGAGAATTGACGATGACCCGCAAGGGTTCCGGCGACATTTTGACCAACGAAGAGTTCGGCGCGTTCGAATTGTCGCTCGAGTACCGGATCAGTCCCGGGGGAAATAGCGGCGTGATGTACCACGTGAAAAATACGGGCAAAACGCCATGGCAAACGGGCCCCGAGATCCAGATCCAAGACAACGTCCAAGGGCACGACCCGCAGAAAAGCGGATGGTTGTATCAACTCTACCGGACCGACGTCGACGCGACGAATCCCGCCGGACAATGGAACCACCTTCGCATCGTGATCACGCCGGATCGGTGCGAGCACCACATGAACGGCGTCAAGTACGTTGAATACGTGAAGGGAAGCGAAGATTGGAAACAGCGAGTTGCGGCGAGCAAGTTCAAGGCATTTGAGGGGTTCGGCGAGGCCACCTCGGGACACATCTGCCTTCAAGACCACGGCAATGAGGTCGCGTTTCGCAACGTCAAGGTGCGTCAGCTGGACTGATCGTCGGCGACGTCGGATGTCGCTGCACCCGACTAGGCCTTCGGATGCCGGCCTTCGGATGCGGCTTTGCCAGGGTTGTGCGCCTGACCCGTGACAGCCGAGTCTGTGATCACTCGGGTCGGCGCTTGACCTTATCGAGCCAACCGAGCATCGACCTACGAATCGCGCCGTCGGCTTGGTGGCCCTGCCCAGCGATCCGGTTTTCGATCACTTGCCGTCGCGCCGCTTGCAAGTCTCGCCCACACTGGTCGCAGTGGCACGGTGGTGGCGGCGTTTTGGCACCACACCCGGGGCAGAGGTACTGGATCGTCGGTTTCACAGCAGCCTCGAAAAGCCCTCCCACCTCTCCGGCAGTGAACCAGGCGGAATCTCCTTTTCGAACCTTGGTCTCGGTGGTGACCACTCCCTGGCGGACCAAACCGAGTAGATCGGCCGGGCTCAGCGGGCCCATCACGTCCTCGGACTGTTGCACAAACCACTGGTTCATCGGTGAGTCGTGAGGTGGAGTTCGAGAGAATCCGCAGAGGAAGAAAATCTACTGAATGTGAAGACTGCGACGTTTCCGTTCCCGACGCCGTACATCGTCGATTAACCCCGCGACCTGTTTGACTTCAGAGATTCCGCGCATGATCAGGTGAGGGTGAGAGCGATCGGTGCTGGCAATGTCGATCGTACCAACATCCAGAATCCGCTGGATCGGCCCCTGTTTGAAACTGACGTCATCGATATCAATCACCTCGATCCGGTCGGTACGCCGCGTCAGCAATCCCGACTGATGAATGAATCGCTGGGTCGTCAATTCATAACTGAGCCCCAATCGGCGAGCGAGGTAAACGGCAAACACGACACCCCACCCCAACGCAATGATGCCAAGTGTAATCATGGCGGGCGGTTGGCGGTAGATTATCGCACATGCGATGAGCGCGATCGAGACCACCAGGGTCAGTGACCACGTACCGATCATCGCCTTGGGGCTGTAGCAGCCAGTCCAAAGCGTCTCCTCCGGTTCGAAATCATCCAGCGACGCTCGCTTCTCGGCAACTTGCCGAATGAATCGCTGATTTGCCGATTCCGTCCTCGCCTTGCCCCCTGCGATCGTCGGTTCGGAGGCCGCCGTGGCGCTCGCCGGCGGAATCCCAGTGGGCGGTGGAGTCTCCGGCGGTAGGTTAGTTGGTGCGGATTCGCTCAACGGTACAAATCTCCCGATCGACAGGACTGATCAGTTCAGAATACTCGGAGGTGTTGGGAACCAAGCCGTTACCCGGCCCTCACTTGGTGGTGTAGGGAACTCACTGCGATTAGTCTACTATAGCGACGTCGCGACACGTCGTCATCGATCCCATTGACTAGGCGGAGTCGAGTCAGGATTGGGGCGCTTCCTTTTTCGAATCGGCTCCGAGGATTCATGCGCTGCCCCTATTGCCATGTCGATAACGACCGTGTGATCGATACCCGCGCGGCCGAAGAGGGGTACGTCATTCGCCGCCGTCGCGTCTGTGGCTCGTGCCATCGAAAGTTCACAACGCTTGAACGGCTCGAAGAAGTAACGATTCGTGTGGTCAAGCGCGACCAGACTCGTGAACCCTTCGATCGGGAAAAAATACGGCGCGGGATCGAGCGAGCCTGCAGCAAGCGGCCCATCAGCAGTCAGCAGATCGAAAGGCTGGTCCAATCGATCGAAGCCGACGTCTACTCGATGCACGATCTCGAAGTCGATACGACGCGAATCGGTGAGATCGTAATGAAGCACTTGGCAGGTGCCGATGAAGTCGCCTACATCCGATTCGCTAGCGTCTATCGCGAGTTTGAGGATGCTCATGATTTCTTCAATGCGATCGAAGCCTTTCGCCCGTCGAAGGCGCAGCCCCACGCGTGATCTCCCGATGAGTCAGTGTTCGCTCGGACTGGTGTTTTCCTGCCGCCGGAAATCACCAAGCTTCCCGGTAGAGACCGACGATCTCGTTTGCCGTCGGCACGCGGGGGTTGTTCGCCGGGCTACCCGAGCGAATCGCGTCCGCGGCCATCTTCTCGACGCTTGCCTCAAAAACTTTTGCGCTCACACCGTCGCAGGTCGACAACCTAGGCAAGCAGACATCGCGATTGAGCTTCTCGAGCCACTCAACCAACGCATGACAAGCGTCCACGTCGGGTTGCGAGGCATCGACGCAGCCGACGGTTCGCGCAACGCAGGCGTATCGGTCGATTGCAGAATGAATCGAAAAGCGGGTCACGGTGGGAAGCAAGACCGCGTTGGAAAGCCCATGAGCCAGATGAAAGATGGCTCCGATCGGGCGACTCATCCCATGGACCAAGGCGACGCTGCTGTTGGAAAACGCCATGCCGCCGAGAGTTGCCGCCATCATCATTCCCTCGCGCGCCTCGCGATTGTCCGGTTCATCCCATGCCCGCCGCAGGTGTTTGGAGCAAAGCGCGATGCACTGCAGCGCCAAGGGATCGGTTAGTGTGTTGGCTTTTTTTGACACGAAAGCCTCGATCCCATGCGTCAACGTATCCACGCCGACTGCGGCCGTCAGAGGTTTGGGCATCGTCATGGTCAGCTCAAAATCCACCACCGCCGCGCGCGGCAACAGTGGCGAGCTGAGCATCATCATTTTGACTTGCTTCGCCGTGTCGGTAATCACCGCCACCTTGGTGGCCTCACTTCCGGTACCCGAAGTCGTCGGAACGGCGATTAATGGCAGACCCGCGTTCGCGATCCGATCGATCCCCATGTAGGCGTCGAGCGGCGCCGGGTTGGTCGGTCGAACCGCGATCACTTTGGCGACGTCGATTGGTGATCCACCGCCTATTGCAACGACGAGGTCGGATCGATGAGCCAAAAGGGCCTCGACACCGGCCTCGACATTGATGTCGGTCGGATCGGGCTCAACCGCGTCGAAGACGGCGACATCAATCCCCGTCTGCCGGAGCGAATGGACCAACTCGCCCACGAAACCGAGTCGAAGCACACCCGGGTCGGTCACGACGAGTACCCGCGATCCCTTCAATTCCTGCACGAGAGTTGGTAGTTGATTTCGCGCCCCGGCCCCGTGAAGAATGATTGATGGAACGTCAAATCGATAGGGTCGCGTCGCCAAATCCATCATCCGTTCTCCCTAGAAGCGGCCGCCACGCTGTTCGTAATGGGTCGGCTTGTGGTGCAGCGGCAACCCGCTTTGCAACCAATCGGCATTCCATCGGATCATGGCATCGAGGTTGACGAGGGGCTCGCCAAACAAGTTCGCGGCCTCGGAACAATCGTTGTGCCAAGCGGTCGCCTGCTCAGAACCCACGAAGATCGGCTCGCGTCCGAACCACTCGCCAAATCGAATCGCCGCTTCACGAATGCGAGTCGTTTGAGGGGATCCGATATTGATCGCCGTCGCCGGTACCACGCCATGTCGCAGACATCTCAACATGTGAGCGATCGCGTCGCCCTGCCAGATGCAATTTGCGACACCGGTGCGGATATCAATCGGATCGCCGTTTCGCACCCACTGCGCGATATCGTGCAACACGCCATAGCGACAGTCGATCGCGTAATTGAGCCGAAGGAGACGCCCAGGACTGTCCGTCTTGTCGGAATAGTACTGGAAGACGCGCTCTCGGGCGACACAGGAGTTGGCGTATTCTCCGAGCGGAGTGGGCGGCGTGTCGTGGGGCGTTGCACCCGGCCCATCCACTGGCGAAAACGGGTAGACACAGAGCGTCGAAAAGGCGATGAATCGTGTCGCCCGCATTCGCTCACCGATCAACGCCGGGACGACGGCATTCATCGCCCACGTAAACGGTTCTCCGCCCTGCGTTCCGAATTTCTTTCCTGCCATGTAGACCACGTTGGCCACCTGTGGCAGACGACCCACCGCGTCGCGATCGAGCAGGTCGCAAGTGATGGTTTCAACCTTCGCGGCTTCAAGGCGGTGCTTGATGGCGGGATCGGAGAACCGGGCAACTCCGATCACTCGTTTGGTAGGCGCGGCGCGCTTGGCCATCATCGCCAGCGTCGGCCCTACCTTTCCTGCCACCCCGAGCACGATGATGTCACCATCGAGCTGAGCGAAGTCTTCGACCAACCCTCGCGTCGGGGTCGATAAAAATTGCTCCAGTTGCGCCTCATCGGCAAACCGATCGGGAAGCGGATTGTCTTCGATGGTGACGATGGATGGCATGATCTGTGGATTCTCTCGCGGACGTCAGCTGAGCCAACGATCGAGGTTGGCGGCTACGAAATCATCGTCGGTCAAATGCGGGTAGGCTGAACACACGCGATCGATTTCGTCGAGCTGTCCGGGTGAGAGCACCTCTTCGCGCTTGAGCGTCCAGATCCCTTCGAGCAATCCCTGGCGTCGCAGAATCTCATTGACACCCGGAATGCTTCCGGCAAAGCCGTGAGCGGGATCGAAAAGAGCCGCATTTGCATCGGTTACCTGCGCAGAAAGCGTCAACCACTCCGCTGTCACCGGCTCCGAACCCTCGATCAGCGGCTGCAGCCGCTGATGTAGCTCCACGGCACGCTTGGTCCAACACGCCCATTGCCCCAACAACCCCCCGCGAATCCGCACGGTTCGAGCCGAATCGGCGGGACCGAACCGCAGCGGCGTGAGCAGGTCGTAAAGGATACTGTCATCGTTCCCCGTGTAGAGCGTGATCTCGTCATCGCGCCCCGAATCAGCCACGGCGCGCGCGACGTCGACTGTCCCGTAACGGTCGAACGGTGCGATCTTGATCCCGACCACGTTCTCAATCTCAACCAGTTCTCTCCAAAACTCGTAGGGCAGTCGAATCCCGCCGACACCCGTCAAAAGGTAGAAGCCGAAAAGTGGCATGACATCCGCCAATTGGCGCATGTGATGAATCATCTCTTGGGGCATTGCACCGGCAAACGCACCCATGGACACGATCGCAATGTGGTATCCGAGATCTCGTGCCAGCAGCGCCTGACGAATCGCCGATTCGGTGCGTCCGTTGATGCCCGCAATTTTCGCGATCGGTCGCCCCGTGAGCTTCGCCCATTGATCGATTTCGTCTCCGCAAACCCGCAACACTGGTTCGAACAGATCGATTCCGGGAGTGCGGATTTCGAACTGCGTGAAGTGCATCCCGACTGCGATGCCTCCCGCTCCGGCGTCGATGTAGTACCGCATCAGCGCCCGTTGACGACGTTCACAAAATCGCCGCTTGGCATCGAGTGCCAACGGGGTAGCGGGAATCACGGTCCCGCGCCGAATCAGATCGCTAATGGGTTGGGGAATGTCGCTACGCTTCATGGCTCTCCATCACCTCCGCCAAGATCGACCATCACAAATTCGTCCATGGGAATCGGGCCCTGGACACCAAACGGAGCGGCGTTGATCGAACCGAGTGAAAGCTCGCCGCCGCGGACATCGAGTCTCACGGCCGATCCACTGA
>JBGTCJ010000048.1:0-2385 GCA_041748895.1 Pirellulaceae bacterium | reverse complement strand
TCGGGCAGACCGCCACGCAGTTTTGCGCGTTTCCACACGCCGAAACCCCACCGGGACCCATCAGCGCCTCGAGCCGCTGACCCGCCAGCGCCTTTCCAGTCGGATGATTGTTGAACAAAATCACCTGCGAAATCGCGTGCGCGCCGACGAAACCCTGATCGAACGCCGCTATCTTTCGCTGCTCAAACGCCTCAGCGCTCTCACCTTCCTGGCGCGTCAATTCGATCTTGGTGTACTGGGGGCAAGCCTCCAGACAACAACCACAGCTCATGCACTGGCTGAGTGGATAGTTCTGCTCTTGCGTGGCTCGCAGTTGACGCTCGCCAGGTCCCATGTCGTAATAGCTGTCGACGGGGACCCAGGCTTGAACCCTCTGCAGCGCTCGGAAAAGCCGCTGGCGATCGACCATCAGGTCGCGAATCACCGGGTACTTGGTCATCGGCTCGAGCACGATCTCGTCGGGATTCTCGTCGAGCAGACGGTCCACCAGGGCGCTGCAGCTCTGTCGCACCCGGCCGTTGATGACCATCGTGCAGGAACCACAAACTTCCTCGAGACACCCGCAATCCCAAGCCACAGGAGCGACCTTTTTACCGTCAACGGTTGTCGCATTGGCCGCAATCCGCTGCAGCACACTGATCACGTTCATCTCGCGCTCGTACGGGACGTCATGAAGTTCCCAGTACGACTCTTCGCCCGGCGCCTGCTGTCGCAAAACGCGGACGCGGAATCGACTTGGTCGAGTCGTCTTCATCGGTACAGATGCGATCACTTTTGTGATGTCCTTTGAGGAATCGTAAATCCAAAGTTTGGGTCAGCTTCCAGCGGCGGTCCAAAGGGGCGTCTGACCGAGCGCGACTTTGCCGGCGGCCCGCTCGTTCCATACCTCCTCGATGGCCTCCGCACCGACCAAACCATAGAGGCGAGGGCGTGGAGGAATCAGCGATGTATCAACGTCTTCGTAGCTGATGATCGGTTGGTTCGACTCGCCATCCCACGTGCTGATGGTGCTCTTGAGGAACCTGCGGTTGTTGGCTTCGAATTCGTCACACCATATCTCGGCCTGGCGTCGACGTTCGACCGGATCGGTTGCGGCCAAACTGGGTTTCTCAAAGTCGGGCTTGAAGTGGGCGCCGCGGCACTCGTCGCGTTGTAACGCCCCGTGAAGGATCGTCTTGGCCACGGGAAACATGTCTTGAACACTTTTGGCGAAAATCACATTCTGATTGGTCCAGTTGCCGCTGTCGGAAAGGCTCACGCGGAGCGATCGTTCGTGGAGATCGTCGATTTTTCCGATCGCGTCTCGCAGCTGTTCATTCCGGCGGACCACCGTCGCGACGCGGGTCATGAGGTCGCCAAGTTCCTGGTGGATCAGATACGGGTTTTCATCGCCGCTGCCTCCGCGTAGCAGTTGGTCGTGCCGCGACCGCTCTTTCGCAAGCGCCGCGTCGACGATCGAGGAGGGCAACTCGGCGTGCCCTCCTCGCTGGCCGGCTGCGTAGGACAGGATCGAGGGTCCCACGAACAAACCCGAGAAGATGCAGGAAAGCAGCGAGTTGGCACCGAGCCGGTTGGCACCGTGGTAGTGGTAGTCACATTCGCCGATGGCATAAAGCCCCTCGACGCTGGTCATCTGGTTCCGCGGCGATCCCGGCAGCAGGCCGCCGTCGGCCCCCTTGGCGTAATCGGCCCACAAGCCGCCCATGCTGTAGTGAACCGCGGGGAAGATCTTCATCGGTTCGAACCTCGGATCGACACCCTGGAACTTTTCGTAGATCTCGAGTATCCCACCGAGCTTTCGGTCGAGCTCGGCCTTTGGAATGTGCGTCAAATCGAGGTAGACGCACTGGCGATCGGGCTCGACGCTCAAACCTTCGTTGACGCAAATGTCGAAGATTTCGCGAGTGGCGATGTCGCGGGGAACGAGGTTTCCGTACTTGGGATACCGCTCCTCGAGAAAGTAGAAGCGATCGCTCTCGGGGATCTCGAGGGGCGACCGGCCGTCGTGTGGTTTTCGCGGAACCCAAACGCGTCCGCCTTCGCCGCGCGCCGACTCGCTCATCAGCCGCAGTTTGTCAGCACCGGGGATTGCCGTGGGGTGCACTTGAATGAACTCACCATTGCCAAACTTGGCCCCCGCTTGGAAACAGCGACTCGCGGCGCTACCCGTGCAGAAAACGCTCATCGTGCTTTTGCCAAAAATCAGCCCATTGCCGCCCGTTGCGACAATCACGGCATCGGCGGGAAACGAGCGAATTTCCATGGACACCATGTCCTGCGCGATCACACCTCGACAGCGACCGGTTTCGTCTTGAATGGGTGCCAAGAAATCCCAGAATTCGTACTTCTTGACGGTGCCCTCGACTTCGTGGCGGCGAACTTGTT
>JBGTCJ010000047.1:0-4187 GCA_041748895.1 Pirellulaceae bacterium | reverse complement strand
GGCACGGTCGGCTGCATGGCAGCGATGGAGACGATCAAGTTGATCGCTGGGTTTGGCGAACCGCTTTACAGTCAAATGGTCCGAATGGACCTTCGCGACATGCGACTCGAGAAGATCCGCCTGCGTTGAAGCAGAGCACCGTGCGCACCACGGGGTCGCGGCGCCGCCGCCGACAGGCCAGGCCCGCCGCAACAACGGAAACAAAAAACTCGAGGTAGCCGATTGGGCGACCCCGAGTTGAGTGGTGACGTGGTGAGGTTTGAACGGTACCGTCTAGCGTCTTCGCAGCAGTTCGGCGATACCGAAGGTGAAGAACGTACCGATACCGAAGTTCAACAGTTCTTCCTCACACCGGTACTGCAGCAAGATGATGTCACCGGCCTGAATCAACGGTCGTTGGCGCGGGTCGTTGATCGCCCGGGTCAGGTCAACATCGATCGCCACTTGCCCATTGCACGCGGTTTTGCGGAGGATGAATACTCGACCGGGTGGGATCTGGGAGACCGCTTGGCCGCCAAACCCGCCCCCTCCCCGGTTTCCTCCGGGGTTGTTGTAGACACCCGAACCGGCAAGGGCCATCGCACCGAGAACGTCGAGGTCGTAGTCACGCGGCAGGGGAAACTCACCACCGGGAAGTAGGCCACCGGTGTAGAAGACTTCCGTTTCTCGCGACTGGATGTACACGATGTCACCTTCATCGAGGCGAACTTGGTCTTTGGAGATATCTGGAATGACTCCGGGGGGCAACCGCAGAGGGATGCGGAGGATGGATGGATCCTCGGGAAGCTCCGGAGGGCAGGCACAGGGATCGAGCATCGCCGCCTGCTGCTGGGCGAAAAATTCTCGCATGAAATCAGCGCGTTTGCGTTGGTCCGCCTCGCGAGCTCGGAGCACTTTGACCTCGTTCTTGGCGGTCAAGCCTGGCAACCCGCCGGTCTGAACGAGGGCATGCAAAATGTCGTTTTGATAGGCGGGTAACTTGATGATCGCACCGCTGGCACTTTGGTCAGTACCCCCACGGATAAGTGAAGCGGCCGCCGACTGGGTATTCAAGCCGCCGCGACCGCCCCCGTCCTCACGAACCACGATCACGTTGTACGTCCGCTCTCGGATCAGAGTGACGATCGGATGCGCCTTTTCCGGACGAAGGATATCGTTGTCGATGTAGGTGTCCCGAATTTTGTCTCGGACCTGATCAAGCGTCAGCCCGCGAACTTCAATGGGCGGAATCAGTGGTAGCGACAGGGTGCCGTCCTCCTGCACCGCGATGGGGAATCCCAACGAGGGAGGCAGCGTGCTGTCACGATCCGGAAAGTTGACCGGTGGCGGTTGGGGCGGTGAGTTCGGCGGGTTGAACGGCAGCACGCCTTCGATGTAAATCCCGAGGATGTCGCCGTTATCGAGCTGGTACTCTCTTGGCGGCTCGAGCGACAGCAGGGAGATGTCGACGGGGACCAGATTGTTCTTCGGCGCCGCAAAAAACTGCGGAGGAAGTCGGCCCGCCGGGACACCATTGATCGGCTGCGTCAACGCCGTGCAGCCGCTGCATAGGATCGCCGCCAGCGTAGCCGCGAGCGACATCTTTCGTCGGCGGCTGGCAGTCGTCGCCGTCCCTGATTGACGAATTCGTTGGATCATCGTGTCACTTCTCTGTGGCGAGTGCCGCCGCCTTGAAGCCGGCGGGCGGAGTGTGCTTGGAATCGGGGAATTTGAAAACGGGATGCCGGTCGACGATGTGCGATCAGTTGAAGCCGAACGGATCTGAATCGATGATCGCCGGGGCGATCGCCTTGGGCTCCGTCGGCAGCGGACTGACGACGGCCGGCGGTGCGACCGGCGCCGCTTGCAGCGGAATCGGCTGGGGAGCAGGAATCAGAGTCGGCTCTTCCGACTCCAGACCAGCGAGTGGCATTCCGACACCGCTCCCTTGTTCCGAACGACCTTGAGCTGCCTGACTCATCGATGCCGGCAGTGGCGCGGGCATGTTGACGCGAAGTTGGCTCCAGTGGCCGATCCCATCCTCCTCCGCCGCTTGTACCCCCAGCGGGTATCCCTCGAACCAAGCGTTCATGCGAGACTGACCGTCGGCCGTTTGGTACTGCCATCCCCAATAGGATTGAGGGCATACGGTTGGCACACAGCCGTCACCGCCGGCCGCCACATCCTCGTAACCTTGCCGGAACCCGGCTTCCATGTCTGACAAAAACCGATGTCGGTGGAACCGTTTTTTGCGGCAGTTCCAAGCCTTGGCGCTCCACGCGCTGTTGCGGTAGGCGATCATGAACTCATCGAGATACTCGGCATGCGATAACTGGCTGCCCATGTTTCTCAGGGCCGTGCAGCCCGCCATGGGGGCGACCAGAGCGCCGGTGATCGCTGTAGCCCAGACCGCGCCGATGCCGATTCGGGCCGTGCGGCGTGAGCGTTTCGCTGCGCTCAAGTCCGCCGAAGCGTCCTTTCGCGAGTCGTGATCGGATGAATCGTTTAAAAAACGAGTCGCCATGTTCGCCCCCCTGGCAGCAACGGCAATCGTGATTGGACCATACGGGATAATCGGATCGCGCCGGTTGCAACGACCCGATGGCGTAGTTATCGCCTTGAGGGGGGCGGCCAGTTGAAGCAAAGTTACCGAAAAGGCGGGTTGCTCCGATTGAGCCGATCAAATGATCGGTAGCGCGAGCCGTTTCGAGCTTTTCCGCAGCGCTCGAATCAGGTCGTTTGGCCGTTGATTTCGGCCACGACGCGGCGAAGCACGTCAAGATTGATCGCGTCCCAATCTCGGCCGGTCTGTGGGTCGACCCCTTTTTCCGTCTCGAGATATCCGGGAATCGAACCGAGCCAAGGGTCCGCTAGCCACAAACGAAAACCGTCCAAGCCGAGCGCCCCGCGGCCGATGTGTTCGTGGCGGTCCACACGACTGCCCATCGGTTTTTTGCTGTCGTTTAAATGCACAGCGGCGATTCGAGTTGGCGCAAATAGGTCCGCCAATCGATTGCGAAAGTGAACAAAGCCGGCCGCCGTGTGGATCGGATATCCTGCGGCGAATGCATGACAGGTGTCAAGGCATACCCCCAGATGCCGACGGGACGCGACGTCCGAAGAATCGACTAGCCCCGCGAGTTGCTCGAGCTCGTGGCCCAAGCAGGTTCCCTGGCCAGCCGTGTTCTCGAGCAACAACCTCGTGTGTCGGGGCTGCGTTCTCTCAATCGCCTCCGTCAGTGCATCCGCCACTCGCGCGAGCCCTTCCGATTGGCTGCTGGTTGTGAACGCCCCAGGATGAAGAACCAGTCCCTCAAGTTGCAACTGCTCACACCGCTGCCACTCGATCACCAAAGCGTCGATCGATTTTCGCCAAAGCGCACTATCAGGCGCGGCGAGGTTGATCAAATACGAGGCATGAGCGATCGGATGGACCATCCCCGAGCCGGCCCAAGCGGCCGACCATTTTGAGATCGCCTCAGGCATCAGCGGCTTGGCGATCCAGGCGTTGGCGTTCTTGGTAAAAACCTGAATGCAGTCACATCCCAGTGCCATGGCGCGCTCGACCCCCTTATCGAGACCTCCGGCGACCGACACGTGCGACCCGAATGCATGCATGATGACGGACATCATACGAAAAAACCCCGACAAGAGACGGACTCCTGTCGGGGTTTATCTTGGGACGCCAAACGACGTTCAACTCGCTTCCCGATCGACGATCGGTGAGATGAACGTCAACGGGTCAATCAGATGTCGGTCTTATCGTCCGCAACGGGTGCGGCCGGCGGCGCGTCATCGACGGAAGACTGAGGTGCGCTGTCGCTGGGGCTTCCAACGGGGCTTTCATCGACAATCACTTCGCCCATCATCACCGAACCACCACAGCAATCGGCAACGGGAGCGGCTTCACAGCCGCCACATGCCGGGGCCGCTTCGCAGCCGCCACATGCCGGGGCTACTTCTTCGCATCCGCCACATGCCGGGGCAGGTTCGCAGCAGCTAACCGGTGCTGGCTCAGCGCAAACGGGGGCTGGTTCGCAGCAGACGGGCTCGGGCGCACAGCACGAGCTGGCGTGCCGCGCTCGCAGCTTGGCGAACAATCCGCCGCCACAACCCCGTTGTGCGTGATGACCGCCGAACAGGCCGCCACCGCCGCAGCCATGGCCGCTATGCAACCTCGAGAACAGCCCGCCACCGCAGTGACCGGC
>JBGTCJ010000046.1:0-3853 GCA_041748895.1 Pirellulaceae bacterium | reverse complement strand
TGCGCCGCACCGACGACGATCGCTTTCCCTTCGGCTACGTGCAATTTGAGCCGCTGATCAATTTAGTGAAGGGGCTTCTGATCCTCGGCATCGCCTTGATCGCGCTGATCAATGCCGTCGCGAGCCTCGCTCGTGGCGGGCAGGAGGTTTCGGCGGGACCGGCGCTCGCCTACGCCGTTTTTGCGACGCTTGCCTGCGTGGCGGTATGGTCAATGCTGCGTCGGTTATGCGGTCCGATGCCGAGCCCGCTTGTCGATGGGGATATCGGCAACTGGAGTGTCAACGCGGCGATCTCGGCAGGCATGGTCGTTGCGTTCCTACTCTCACTGGCGCTAGATCTTGGCGGCTATGGAGTCGCCGCACGTTATGTCGATCCTCTGCTTGTGGGGATCGTCGTGCTGCTCACGCTCGGCGTTCCCGTCCGCATGGCCGCCAAAGCACTCAGCGGGTTGTTGCAACGCGCGCCGGAGGCCGAAACGGTCGCCTCGATCGCTGCACTCACTCGCGAAGCGCTCAATGATTTGCCACTCCGCACGCTCCATGTGCGAGTCGTTCGCCCGGGCCGCACAACCTACGCCCTGATCCACGCACTGCTCGACGCAAGGGCGACCGACCTCAACGTCAGCGCGGCGGACGGCTACCGCCGAAAGGTGATCGAGGCGGTGGTTAGGGAGCACTCGCCTGTGATCCTCGACTTGCTTTTCACCGCCGAGGCTGAATTCGCTGAACCGACAATAGGATTCACTTCCGGACAATCCGCCTAAACCCGCGCCATCCTCTCGAATCGCGGCACCCACTGTTGTGACGCTGGTTGATCAGATGGCTGGATCGTCCACCCAGATGATGCCGCCGTTAATGTAGGCATCGCTTATGTCCGGACCACGCTGCCAAAGGATGGCGTCAAGCGAGTGATAAATTTTTGTGCCTCGACCGTTGATCGCAATGAAGCGACCGTCCCCAAAACAAACTCGGGCCGGTCGCGCATCGCTAGCCTGATGCGACCAACTCTTCGCATCGCTAGACCGGTACGTCATTTCGATGCCGATTGCAAAGATTCCCGAATCATTACGGATGATCGCCTTGATGTGCTCGCCGATTCGACCATCGTTGGTAATGGTCCAATCGAACCCGTTGCTGCTGTGGGCGAGCAGGCCGTGCATACCCCCACCAATGAAGAGGCCATCGGCGAAGCCGATCGAGATCAGTGGCGGCACTTTCTTTTGATCAGCATCTCGCCAGGATTCTCCATCTGTGGAGACAGTGACACGGTTGTGCCCCCCAATCCCGACGAACCGATCATTTCCAAAAGTGCACTGGTAGATCGAACCGATGCTGAAGCTCTTTTCTTTTTCGGGCCTCGTCCACTCGATGCCGTCTCGCGAAGAGCTGTGGAAGTACCATCCGTGTGCCGGGGCGCCGCCATGTGCTACGAACTTCCCAGCACCGTAGGCGACGGAGAATACGGACGCGCCAAAGTTGTTGTCCTTTCCATCTTGGCTGGTGACGAAGCTGGATCCCTCTTTCCAATCACGACCATTTTCTGAGTAGAAAAAGCAGATGTCGCCACCGTGCGAAGTGTTGCCTCCCGCGGCCACGATCAAGCCATCACCCGCGGCGATGTCGTAGACGCGGGGCGCCTTTGGCGATTGCTTTCTCGGATCGGTGTAAACGATTTCCCAATCGAGCCCGTCGCGGGAGGCAAAGATGGCTCCGCCTGCTTGCGGTTTCTGACCGGCTGCGTAGAACAATTCTTTTGTCTCCTAATCTTGGGCCACGGATCAGCCCTGCGAAAGGGTCAGCCCAGTGAAGGAAGGTCGGCTGTGTCGTTGTTGGGATGGTCCTTGGCGTTCCCAAAGGCTTCGGTGGGGACGCCCATGCGGTTAGCCAGTTCCGTCCAGAGGTGCGAAACAGGCGTGACGCCCTCACACGCCAGGTGCCGACCCGAGCGAATGGTACCTCCGGCACGACCAATCAATGCCATCGGAATGTTGTCGGCAAAGTGATCGCCGAACGCGAGTTCCGAGGCGTGCACAATGAGGCTGTTGTCGAGCAGCGTTCCATTGGGTTCTTCGATTTGGTCCAGCCGTTGGGCCAGGTAAGCGACCTGCTTACTGTGCCAGTAGTAGATTTCACGGACCGCCTCGCGGGCCACGGGGTCCGATCCGTCGCGTGATTTCTTCGAACCGTGGTGGGCGAGCGTGTGGAAGTCGTACTCGGTACCGACACTGACGATATCGGGGAAATAGCCGAAATCGAAATCCATCGACGCGACACGGGTGGTGTCGGTTTGAAACGCCAGCACCAGCAGGTCGCACATGATTTGGACATGGCGGTCAGCCTGCTCGGGATCGTTGCGATCCAAGCGATAGTCCTCCGCCTTCACCGGCAGCTCCGGAATTTTGTGAATGGACGTTCCCTTGCTCTCAGCGATGACGTGGGTCTTTCGGTCTTCGTACAAGGCAATCCGGCGTTCAAGCTCGCGAACCGAACCCATGTACTGGTCGAGATGCCGCTGATCACGAAGACCCAAATCTCGCTTGAGGCTTTTCGCTTGAGCCATCACGAGATCCAAAATGCTGCGATCCGCATTGAAGGACGGTTCAACCGCCAACGTTCCGTTGGCCTGATTATCGCCTCCGTGATGTGGGGTCTGACCTTTGAAGATCCGGTCAAAGACAAAGCGCGGATTGCCCTCGAGCGGCAGTTTGGTGGTCTCGTTGGTCCAGAATAGGTCACTGCTCTGCGATCGTTGGGACAGACCCAACGACGTAATCGGTGTGTCCCTACCGATCTGCTGGGCGATGTACTGGTCGATCGAAATTGATGCCGTCCCGGCCTTCTTGTCGACTTCCGGAGCTGCGGTGAACATCGAACTGGAGAGATCGTGTCCTGCGCGGTAGTGCCTGCCACCGATCATCCCCGAGCTGGTGAGATTCGAAACAACGGTCAATTTATCCTTGACCGATCGATAGGGCGCAAGAAGTGAAGGGAGATCAGCCCCGAGCGGTCCTACTTCAGGCAGCCAATGCTCCACGACCGTGCCTTGGGCTTGGCGGAAGAGAACGAATCGACGTGGCGGCTGGGTGGAGGTTTGAGCAGCGATGGCGCGGCTGGTCGGCAACATCCCGTCGAGCAAAGGCAATGCCACGGCGACGCCGGTACCCTGTAGAAACGTGCGGCGTGCGAGAACTTTGCGTTTACCGGTCATGGTGATGCTCCTAGGTAATTGGCAGTAGCTGCCTGGCGGATACTTTCGTGACAGGAAGCCGCAAGGCATCCCGGCCGGTGGTGGGAAGTCATCGCGAAGCGAGGGCAGCTTCAGGATGCTTTTTGTGGAGGAAGGGATAACTTTGCACAACGGCAACCACCATCGAAGAGGCTCGATAGTCATCATCGACGAATTGCTTCACGATCGCATTGACACTTGGGAAATCGTCGCCCGTTAGTTCTCTACCCAACGCGTAGCTCAAGAACCGCTGGGCAAGGTTTCGCGCAAACGATTCTTTCTTGGATAGCAGCACCTGCTTGAGATCATCAACGCCGGTTAGTTCGCACCCATCCACCATTGTACCGGTTGTGTCGAGCGGAAGTCCTTCGGAAGTGGTCCGCCACTGACCAACGCCATCAAAATTCTCCAGCGAAAACCCAATCGGATCCATTTTTTTGTGACAGCTCACACAGGCGCTGCCATCGCTCGCGTGAAGCTCGAGTTTCTCGCGAAAAGTCAGCGGCCGTTGATCCGGTGCGTTCGCCTGATTGATCGTGTTGTTGACATCCGGGGGGGGTGGCGGTGGGGGCGTGCCCAGAATGGCATCGAGGACCCATGCGCCCCTGACCGTCGGGCTGGTGCGAT
>JBGTCJ010000045.1:0-7042 GCA_041748895.1 Pirellulaceae bacterium | reverse complement strand
TCTTCAATCGCCAGCACCACGGGCTAACGACTCCTGAGGCACAGTAGATGCCGGCCGACCAATTTTGACACGGAACCAACGTAAACCGAAAAGACGAATGCCGACAATCGATCCGACACGCGAAGCACCAAGAGCGCGGTGAACTCGCTGCGACCGGACATTGGTGGCATCCACCGCAAGCAGGATCTGACGAAGGCCCCGATCGCGAAGGTCACTGGACGCCTCGCAAATCAGTCGTGAATAAAGCCCCCGACGGCGATAGGGTTCATGAACCCATGCCGCGAACAACCAACATTCATCGGCCCTCAGGGAAAGGACTTCCATCGTTTCGTCGTCGACGTAGCGGCGCGTCGCGAACCACAAGGTCGCAATCAACTCGCCGCCGTCCCAAAGCGTGGCGACGCGATAACCGGCCTCGAGTCGTTGGCGAACCACCCGATCCCCGGCCTGGCTGGCAACTGCCGACTGGTCAGCCTCCTCTGCCCAGCGAAACGAAATCACCCCTTCGTCCGCTGCCAAAGTCCCGCGATCGTGTCGCGATCGATCGACGGGGATTCGAAAAATCAAACAGTATCTGGGGTGAAACAACCAATTCGGTACCCACCGATGAAGAATCGTTTCGAGACGGTAGCCAACTTGCCAGCAACTCCGTGCGCTCGCCAAAGGATCGCTCACCGCTCGAGAAAACGCTAAATCCCACCAACGATCGTCAATTGCGTGGGTGAATCGGAAGGTCTCGTCACCTCGGTTTGCAAAACGCCAAGCTGATCGGGCTTCTCGACGATCAGATAGAAACTCTTCCTCCCGGCCGAAGCTTGGATCATCTGTTGACCGTTGCTGACCAAGGTCCGGCCGTCGATCACAACCTGAACATCGGTATCCGCGATCGCTTTTACCCCCACCGGTCCAGCCACGATCACGTCGAACGCCGCTCGCAGCACGATCAACTCTCCACTGACATCGAGCGCCGCCGGCGGAAGTGACCCGTCAACCAAGGCGTAGACTGTCTGCCAGGCATCGGCGGGAATCTTGTCGAGTTCACTCTCTATTTTGCCCTCGGGAAGCGAGGCCAATCTCGCCACGTGACTCGCATCACTCAACACTTCATACCGCTGAATCGTCGGACGATTGTTCACGACAAAGTCACCTGGTTTGCCGAGCGCCGATAGAAACGCCACCAGATCGATCAATTCGCTCTGGGTCATCAAGTGGTGTAGGCCTTCGGGCATCAGCGATTTGCCCTCGCTCTCCTGCTCGATGTCGTCAATCGCGATCGTTGATTCACGGCCGTTCTCATCACGAAGGATCAACCTGGAATCATCGCGGTCGACTTTAACGCCGCGCAGGATCGTGCCGTCGACCGTCAAGACATTCAGCGTCAGATAAGCCTCTTTGATCTGCGCACTTGGGTACAACAAACTGTCGAGCAAGTACTCGACCGGGCTCGTAACTCCGACCCCACTCAGGTCCGGGCCGACGATCCCTCCAGCTCCCGAGAGGACGTGGCAACCGGCGCAGTTGAGTTCTTTCCGCCGGTAGATCCATTGGCCGCGATCGGCGCTGCCTTCCGAGACGATCCGATGGATCAACTCCTCGCGGGCTTCGGTCGTCATGGGCTGCGAAGGGCCACCGATTCCGGCGATGTCGCTGAGCAGTTCGATCAAACCCGGTGTGCTATCCCCCGCGGCATAGACGGCGCGCAGCAAGAGTTTTGCCGCGTCAACGTCGGGCTTGCTTTTCCTCAATTGAGTTAGCAGGAGCGTGCCGCCGTCGCTGGTTCGAAGAATTGCATCGCCGGCCGTAATCAACTCATCACCTTCGAGCGCCGAGACGCCGCGGTTGATCGCTTCGCCGAGCGCCGTCGCCGCCTGCTGAGCGGAGAACGGCGCGACGGCACGAGCGAATCGCAGCTTCAGTTCTGCGGGGAAATTTCCGCGGATCAATTCGCCCCGCAGGTCCGATGCGGCCGGGATCGCAAAACTCACCACGGAATCGAGCGCCGCATCGACGATTTGCCCAGACGTCTGAGTCTGCATGATCACACTGCGAAGGGCGCCAAGCATACCCTCAACATTCCATTGACCCGACACCTCCGCCAGGCGAACTGCGAGCTCGTGATCACCGTTCTTCACGGCGCGGCGAAAGACTCGCTCGGCCACTGCCACGTCCAGGGGCGGCTGAAGTTTTCGCGACTTCGCGGCCGCCATCAATTCGCGAAGTGCCGCCGCTTGGGTGAGGGGGCTGAAGCGGGCGGAGAGAATCGCCGTGGCCAATTTACCGAACTGCGCCGCGTCCGCGGTCTTGGTGGCGAGCTGGGTGACCGCCACGACTTGGCCGTCAGCAATTTCGCCGGCGGCCACCCGT
Organism: Pirellulaceae bacterium; assembly: GCA_041748895.1. Classification (GTDB taxonomy): domain Bacteria; phylum Planctomycetota; class Planctomycetia; order Pirellulales; family Pirellulaceae; genus UBA6163. The sequence continues at coordinate 4,678 of JBGTCJ010000045.1, read as the reverse complement.
TCTAGGATCGTGGCCAGGTCACCGTCGCGCGTACCACCCCGGCGGTCAAGCGTCGTGTTGGTCTCCGTGATCGTGTAGTTCAGGTAGTAATCCAAGGGCATCGCCAAAGCAGCGTCGACAATTCGGCGTCCCTCGTCGACCCGCTCGAAGAAACTGGCAGCACGGACCGCCTCGAGCCGGACCCGCGGCGAAGCATCACCCGCGAGCGCCACCAACAGATCGGTGCTGTCATCGACGCGGTCTCGCCAAACTTGCAGAACGCGGGTCGCAGCTGCCCGTGCTCGCTCGTCTTCGCTCGAGAGAACGCGGCGGAGTAACTCCGGACGAACCAGGTCATGTTGCTGCATCACCCACAGCGCCTCGAGTCGGTTGTGCTCGGTTTGCACATCCGATCCGGACTGTGGGGCAAGCCAAGCGTCAATCGCGGATACGACTTCGTCCGTGGGCCGCAACCGAAGCGCTCGCCTCGCCAAGTCACGCACCACGTCGTCGTATCGCTCAAGCAGTCGAACCAACTCCTCTGTCGATGCATCCTCAATCCGGGGAACTTCCAGCAGCGGCTTATTCTTGTTGCGAATGCGCCAAATTCGCCCGTGGTGCTTGTCTCGATTGGGGTCTCGCAGGTTGTGCTGCATGTGACCGATTAGAGGGTTGAACCAATCGATGATGTACAACGATCCGTCGGGCGCAAACTTCAGATCGACGGGCCTGAAATTGGTGTCGCGACTCGACAGCAGCGGATCAAGCGGATCGGCTTTGAAGCCGCTGCCGTCGTCGCTCATCTTGTATTGCAGCGTTCCCAAAAATCCGATCGTGTTGTTGAGCAGATAGTTGCCCTGCATCGCATCGGGAAAGTGATCGTTTGCCACGATCAGACAGCCGCACGTGGGCCGCCACTGCTTCTTGAGGAATTGATTCATGCCTCGGTGTTTCTGCGGATAGACCACGTCTCCGCTGAAAGCTGCCGCGAAATAATTAGCACCCCCCGAGGCATCGGCGACAAAATTCTGTCCCCACGAATCGAAACAGTGACCCCATGGGTTGGCAAAGTTATAAGAGACGAAGATGCTGAATTTCTCCGTCAATGGCTCGTACCGAAAAACGGCGGCGTCCTTGACCCTTTCGGGGCCATACGGAGTTTCGACCTGCGTGTGGTGAAAAGTCCCCTCCTGCATGTAGAGCGCGCCGTCGGGACCAAACGCGAATGCGCTGATCGCGTGGTGAGAATCCGCCGTGTCGAAGCCGTGAAGGATCCGCTCGCGAACGTCGGCGACCCCATCGCCATCAATGTCCTTAAGAAACATCAGGTCCGGTTGCTGAGAAACGTACGCGCCACCGTCGGCGACGACGATCCCAATGGGCAGATGAAGCCCGTCGGCAAACACGGTTTGCTTGTCCGCCCGGCCGTCGCCCGTCGTGTCTTCCAAAATCAAGACCTTGTCATTTACCGGCGTACCGGGCAAATATTGCGGATAACACGGCGTCGTCGTCACCCAAAGTCGTCCCAACGCATCGATGTCCATCGCCACGGGATTCATCAAATCCGGAAACTCAACTTCCGATGCGAACAGTTCGATCTCCATCCCGTCCGCGATATCGAAAAGCGCGAGGCTTTCCTCGGGAGTCCGGTGCGGTTCGGGACTGGGAACATTCGTTTCGATCGTCGAAAGTTTGCCCGTGCCCGAATCGTCGATCTCCGACGGCACCTCCTCGCCACGGGCGATTGCCCAAATCCTGGCGTCGCGAACGGCAATCATCTTCCGCAGCTTGGCGAACTCTTCTGGAAAGTTCACCACGCCGTATGGATTCTTCCGTCCGCCATAAATGTAGTAGCCGTTGACGCTTCGATAGTCGTACCGGAATTGCCGGTCCTTCTCGATCACCGCGGCTCGCAATGCAGACAGGTCGGCCGATGTCGATTCGGGACGTGATCCAAAAAGGGCTTCGTCGATCACCAATGCCAACCGCTCGTTGCCAAGCTCATTCAAGTGCAAACCGTTGATCGTGAGCGGCACAGACGCCGTGTCCATCGCCTGCTTCATCGGCTCAAACAGGTCCACAAACCTTACACCCGCCGATCGAGAGAGATCTCGCATGGCCGCAGAATAAAGTCGGATGTTGAAGTTGGTGGCCAGCCCATCGGGGAGCGTCCGCCGCTGCAAGTTCTCATGCGGAATCGGCGAAAAGACGACCAACTCAGCCTCAGGACCGATCTCGCGCCGCGTCTCGTCGATGAACCGGGAGAACCGCTCCCGGAACGTGTCGAGCTGCTCGGGACCACCAAAAGACTCGTTGAGTCCAAACATCGCGAGCAAGACATCGGGTTCATGGTCGGTCAGCCGGTGACCATGGTCATCGAAATTCGCGCTTCGGGGCCGTAGGTCGATCTCATCGGCTGACCAGCCAAGATTTCGCACCCGAAGACGCAAATCGGGGAAACGGCTCTGGAGCATCGTCTCAAAGTAGCCGTCGAACTGCATCCGTTCAGCCAACGTGTTACCGATGATGACGATCTTTGCATCCGTCTCGAGCCGAAGCGGTTGAGCACCGTCCGACGCGACAGAGATTGAACATTCGCCGAGCGACAAGAGTGAGAAAACCCACCCCGCGAGCAACAGGGCGCGACAACAAAACGTTCGAGTCGTCATGGATTCCAAGCCGCAGGGGAGAATGAAGCGATGGGAGGGAGAAAGTAGCGATTATCGGCCGAGCGACGCCACCATGGTAGTCTCTCGATCATCTTCTCCCAACCCAACGCGCCGGCTCCTCATCGGCGCGTTGCCATTCACAACACTTAGCCACCGCGTGGCTTCATGGCGCTCCGTCAACGCCTAACGGTAGACCACGGCAAAGTAGACACCGTCGCGGCCCGTTGCCATCGCCGCTCCGGCGAACTGCATCCGTGAATCGCTCGTGTAGCACGCCGATACGCCGGAAGGGGAGTAGGAGGATGACCAACCGACCCCTTCGTGAGTGCCGGGGGAAAACGATCCCGGCGGATGCCCCTTCTGGCCCGATGAGGCCATCTGCTGCGCCCGCCGCTCGGCCACCGATTGCAGAGACGAGTCGAACATCAATGCCCGCACGCCCTGCCGAGCCCGCTGAGCGTTCAATGCGTCGAGCACGTTCGAGACGCCACCGCCACCAAGTGAGCGCGACGTTGGCGAGTTCGAATACACGACCTGCCCCGATGAACCATTACGCGACACGGATTCCGCGGCGTGCACCTTCCCACATTTCGGGCAGTACACGCCGCCATTCTGCGCCGGGGCCTCCGACACGGCAGGCCCCAAAAGTGACCATCCCAACACAACTGCGATCGCAAATTTGACGCGATGCATCCAGAGTTCCTCCCAATTGAACGAGTTCCATGGCGCGGTCCTCTGCTCGTCCAATCGCGACGACTAGGAGGCCCGCACCTCGCCCGGGCACATTGCCAGGGCGAAACTGGAGGAAGATTACAAGTGATGGACAGATGAATCGTAAAGTGGGGTAGCTTCGGCTGAGCCTGTCGATCAGTGAAAAAGGGTTGACTGTGCCCCGAACCGCGCTAGGTAATTCGAAAGCTTCAGTTTTCGCCGCGTACTGTCGCTGGTCATGTAGCGAATGTTACCGAAAACCGGGCGGGTGGGGCCCCACGCGCGATCGTAACGTCCGAGCGTCCAAAAGATTCCGCTGTAAGAGTTGGGGTCACGTCCGTCGAGCGCGTATCGGTTGTTCAACTGGATCATGATTGCTAGCGCGTCGCGTGGCGAAGGTGTCCAGTGAAGGATCATTTTCCCCCAAAACATCCGTAGGTAGTTCTGCATCACGCCAGTCTGCACAAGTTCTCGCTGCGCCGCGTTCCAGATCTCATCGTGCGTCTGGGACTGTTCGAACTGGTCCAAAGAGTAAATCGAAGGCCGCGGGTCACGGGCATGTTCCGCGAGCGTTCTCAGCGCCCACTCGGGTAGCGATTCGAAGCGGTCGTAGCTGTCAACGTGTCGGTGCGTCATGTTGAATCCGAGCTCTCGCCAGGTCAGCATCTGATCGAGAAAAGCCTCGGCCGTCGCCGTCGTCCGCCAAAATCCGGCATTCTTCCCGTTCGCTGGGCCCGCCTTATCGGGTGTCCAACGCTCGCGATCCAAAACGCCGCAGACGACTTCGTGCGCAGAGAGGTGTCCGAAATGAAGGTAGGCGCTCAGCCCGCTCGTCGCACACCGGTCAGGATGATTTCGTTCGTCTGCGTAGGCATCGAGTTTGTTCTCGAGGAATGCGGACAATCGCCTTTTCGCCTCCACCGGACCGCCAGGTGATTGGCGCACCGCCGTGACTTCATGGTCGATCGCCATCGCCGCCAATCCGCCGCGATCGAGAAGTTCTGAAAAATCGGCGACCGGCCAGCGGCGGAGGATTTGCGGATCGACACCTTTGAAGCGAGGCAATTCATCGCGAGCGAGCGGCTCAGGTTCGGGAAGCTCGAGCAGGGCATCGAGCACATTCTTCTGCATCCACCGACGGTAGCTGTGCGCCACCGTGAACGTTCGGTCGGCCAACCGCAGCGGCAGCAAACCGTTGCTGTCGACCGTCTCAAGCCTCACCGGCAGACGATCCTTCACGGCTTCGATCAGGTGAGGCAGAAAGAAACAGGGATAATCATCGGTCACAACACAGCAGGCTTTCCCCGCGAGCGTCCGCA
>JBGTCJ010000044.1:0-8264 GCA_041748895.1 Pirellulaceae bacterium | reverse complement strand
TTTGGGGACCGGGGCACGCTCAACTCAACCTCGTGAGCACGTTGTGAACCTAGTGAACACGTTTGCTCGAGTGGTCGTACATCGGTCGGCCCTGCGGCACTCCAGGATGCACGTTCTGTTCGGTCATGTGGATTCGACTGACCGGGTTCGGGTAGCTCATGCCGGGAGCCTGACGAATGTGCATCTTGACTTCGTCGACCGGCTGCGGAATGTGCATCGGCGTGTGGTTCTTGATCACGTGCCGCTTGAGGCTTGCCGGGTGTCCTAGTGGGATGTGTGGCGGTCCGGGCAATCCGATTGGCGTGCCGCTCATCGGCATCCCGTACTGCGGTGCGTTGACACCCGAGATCATGCCGGGCAGCTGCGGTGGCATCATGTTCCCATTGCCATTCCCGCCGCGTGGCCCACCCATTCCTCCGGGACCGCATGCTCCACAACCGTCGGTCATTGATGGTGCGAATGGAATCGGCATTCCGGCATAAGCACCACCCATCATTCCGGCCATCGGGCTGGCGACGCCTACCTCGCTTCCGTGGGCCATCTCGATGTCTTTGTCACCCAGGCGAATGATCGCCAGGATCGAACCGCGGCGGTCGGCCTCGACAATCGGGTCGATGCCTGGATCCAAACGCGTGCTGACGAGCGTATCGATCCCCGCCAACGCCGGTCCTTGGAAGTCCGGATCTGGTAGGTAAATCACTTTGGTGACAAAGTTGCCCGTGAGGACCTGGTCGAAGTCTTCTTCGGTGAACTGAATCGGGATCGAATTGTGAGCCAGGTAGGCGCCCGTGCGGGGATTGCCGTAGGCCAATTCGACTGTTGGATAGAGCTCGACGCCCTCCCGGTTCGCGATGTTCGTCAGCTTCAGCCGGTAGATGCCACCCTGCGGGAAGTTTTGGCGAGCCGGAACGATCAGTGGATCGCTATCGAACATTCCGCCGCCCGTGGCGTCGAATCGAACCTGCATCGATTCGGGTCTACCAAAGGTGACTTGCACTGTCGAGGGAGCGCTAGGCATTCCGCCGCCCGAGGAGATCACACCGCCTCCAACCGGGATGTTGCTGCTGCCACCATGCATCAGTCCGCCTCGGGACATCATGCCACCGGGTCCGCAGTCGCTACCTGGGGCGCACTGGGCGAAGTGAGTCTGAGCGATCTCGTAGCCGGCCTCGTCGTTGATTGCCAGCGGATCGTTCATTCCCGGGCCGCACATCGGTCCTTGGGGCATCATGCCTGGGCCACCCATCATGCCTGGTCCGCCCATCATTCCGGGCGGCATCATGCCTGGGCCACCCATCATGCCAGCGCCAGGACCCATGGGTACGGGGCCAAGCACGCCGGGGCCTGGGCCACCCACTCCGGGGCCAGGTTCGAGCAGTCGTTGTTCAGGCGGCAAGTTGTGCCGCACTGGCGCACAGCCGACGGCCACAGCAGTGGCCGCGGCCAGCAGCGTCAAATGGGTGACAGGGCGTTTCATTGGTTCCCCCGGCCTTCAGATGGCCATCCTTGGTGAAGCTCGGCCGTCGCCGTGATAGTGATGATTGAACGGTCCGCCTCGCGGGAAAATCATTTACCCGCCGACGGGGAGCCGGATGCGGATCCACCTGGACTTGCCTTCGTCGTGGCAACTACCATCCCGGTGAAAGCACCGCGCACCTGCTCCCGGCTGTAGCATCGGCTCGCTACAGACCGATTCTTTGATAAAACCCGCACATCCGGCCCATGAAGTTCCTTGGCGACTCTCGTCCTGTCTGGCCTGAAGATCCGCAAAAATGCCGGTCGCAATCGCTTCGAGCGCGGCCCCTCGCGATGGTTTTCACAATTGCACTGGGATGCTTCCTTACCGGCTGGCTGCATGCCGAGACGGACTCCCCGGTCGCTCATGCCGCGGCCAAGGCCTCCGTCAACCGCTCGGCCAGGCAGGCCCAGACGCTGGCCCAGCGAACGCTCGAGCGGCTAGCGATGGGCGATGCTTTTGATGCGAAACTTCGTCAGAGAATTTGGGTGGGCGGTCGCGAGGTGATTGGGGTTGGCCACTACGAGCAGGGCGGAGGAGGAAGCGGTCGCTTCAGCCTCGAGATGACCATTCACGATGGGGATTCCCGTCAATCGATGCGACAAATATCGGATGGCAAACTCGCTTGGGTTCGAACCCAAATCGGGTCGACGATCTCGATTCAACGTGTCGATATCGGACGCATCGACGAGTTCGAGCGTGAACGCTCACCACGACGACCCGCATCCACGATGGCACGCTTGGCGGATCCGTCAACGCCGTTGGCCTCCCGGCTGCCTGCCCGGCTCGCCGTCGGCGGTCTGGCAGAGTTGATCGATCAGGTGGCGACCGATTACGACCTCCGACTCGGCAAGGGAAACGTCGAAGAGACTCCCGTTTGGATCCTCCGCGGCGAACTCACTCAGGAGGCTCGCCAGCGCTTGATTGAGGCCGCCGGAAAACCGGAATTGCCACCGCTTTGTCCTGCCGAAGTGCGTGTGGCGATTGCTGCGGTGCCATCACCGAGTGGTTTCGGTATCGGCCTTCCGATTCGATTCGAGTTCTGGAGCGAGCCTCCACCGCGGGCGCCTGACCCGCTAGGGGTGACGCTGGCCAACCACCCGCGTACGGAGAGTTTGGAGCCAACGGAATCGCGGACTGGGGACGAAGCCACCGCAACGGGGCAGGCGACAGCGACGGATGCCACGGCTGTTTCGGCCGATTTACCGCTTGTCGCCGATTCACCCGAAGGAAGGTTGATCAGCTTATTGGAAGTCTACTCGCTGCGAAAGATCGAACCGTCACCGGAGGCTCGTTTTCGTTTCGAAAGCGATGATCGCGCGGTGACATTCGTGAACGACACGCGTCGCTACCTCGATCGGCTTGCCAAGCCGCGTTAGCGCCAGCCGAGTACAATGGCTCGCCCAGATGGTGACCTCGGAAATACCAGCCGCGGAACCGCCGCATCGTTGGGTGCAATCGCTCATTCGCTAATCGAAAGCCCTCATTCATGAACCGCTTTCTTCTACCGCTGTTGGGTTGTCTTGGCATTGCGGCTCCGCTGCCCGGTGATGGACTGACGCAAACGCGACGCCCCAACATCGTTTGGATCGTAGCCGAAAATGCGAAGCTTGATTTCGGTTGCTACGGAGAGCGTCTGGTCAGCTCGCCGAACATCGATCGTTTGGCGGCGGAGGGGCTTCGCTACACCCGCGTCTTTGCAACCGCGCCGGTTTGCGCCACGAGCCGCTCGGCGTTCATGCTCGGAATGTATCAAACCACCACCGATACGCATCACATGCGATCGCACCGCGATGACGATTTCCGGTTGCCCGAAGGAATTCGCCCAATCACCCATCGCTTGCGCGACGTGGGCTATCTCACTGCTAACGTACGAGAGATCGAAGGAGAACGGGTGGGGACGGGCAAACTCGACCTCAATTTTGTCAACGAGGGTCCGATTTACGAAACCGACGACTGGGCGGCGCTCAAGCTCGCCCAGCCGTTCTTTGCGCAAATCAACATGCCCGAGGCTGAGTACGACATCTACGACAGGCAATCAGCAAAGAAGGAACGGGTGGAATGGGTTGGCGAAGGCGACCCGCGGTTGCCCAACCTAGCCACGGTGGAGAATGTCACGCCACCGCCCTACTATCCCGATCATCCGGTCGTGAGGCAGGAGTGGGCTAGATACCTAAATACGACGTCGCTCATGGACCTGCATGTTGGCCGCATCGTTGAACAATTGCGACGCGAACAGTTGCTCGAGGACACCGTCGTGATCTTCTTCGCCGACAATGGACGGTTGGAAGCTCGAGGAATTCATTGGTGTTACGACAGTGGGCTTCATGTCCCAATGATCGTTCGCTGGCCCGCCCATTTTCCGGCCCCCCCTCAAATCACGCCGGGTGGTGTCGACGAGCAGATTGTCAGTCTGCTCGACATCACTGCGACGACGTTGGCCATTGCAGGAATCGAACCGCCCGCCGGAATGCAAAGCCGCAATCTGCTCGGCAGCGATGCCCCGCCGCGCCGTACGTTCGCCTTCAGTGCCAGAGATCGAATTGATGAAACGCAGGCTCGTGTGCGGAGCGTTCGCGACGAGCGTTATCGCTACATCCGCAACTATCCACCGTACGCCAATCTGATGTCCGTCAATCGGTACAAGGAAAAGTGCTTTCTTGTGGTGCCATTGCTTCGCCGAATGCACGCCGCGGGCGAGCTCAGCGGCCCCCCGCTGGCGTTGGTCGCCGCTCGCGCACCGGATGAGGAACTGTACGATATCGACGCCGATCCGCATGAAATCGTCAACCTGGCCGATTCGCAAGACCCGGGACACCGCACCGCGCTGAACCGCCTGCGGGCTGCCCTGGACACTTGGATCGTCGAAACGGGCGACCGGGGACACATCGCCGAGCCAGAAGACGTCGTCGCTCCATTCACGCAAGAGATGCATGACTGGTTCGGTACGCCGGCGTATCTGTCCCCGTAATGATTGGGAATAGCTAGATTTTCCGGTTCGCAAGGCAGGCGGCTTACGCCCAGCCGTTAGCAACGGCGCGAGCCGTGCGGTGTTGCACAAACAACTTCAACGCAACGGCGCGAGCCGTGCGGTGTTGCACAGAAAACTTCAACGCAACGGCGCGAGCCGTGCGGCATCCCATCCTCATGTTATGCGCCGTCACAAAGCGCGAGGCGAGCCGAAGCTCGCCGGGGCCTCGTTTGATCGATCAGTCAATGGGCTCTACCATGTGCGACGGCGTTCGGAAGAAGCCGCTGGATAATTGATGTTGGCCACTAGCCAACGACACACCCATTCGTTTGCAATCGCTCACTCATGCCCTTGATCTCGCTTGAAGATGTCTCGATCCGTTTCCGCGGCCCGATGTTGCTCGATGGCGTCTCCGCGACGATCGAGCCCGGTCAGAAAATCGGTCTACTCGGCCGCAATGGCGCCGGCAAGAGCACCTTGATGAACATGATCGACGGATTGGTGCAACCCGATTCGGGTGCGATCGTGGTCGCTCCGCGAACAAAGATTCGGCGGCTCCAACAGGACGTTCCCACTGGGCTTGAGGGAACGGTCGCCGATGTCGTTCGCGGCGACCTCGAGGCCGTGACCGAACCCGAGGACCACTGGCAGATTGATCTCGCTGTCGAGGAGACCTTGTCGCGGATGCAACTCGATCCGAACGCCACCTTTGAAACGCTCTCGAGCGGCATGAAACGCCGCGTCCTGCTGGCCGAAGCCATCGCTTCGAAGCCAGACGTCCTGCTGCTGGACGAACCGACGAACCACCTGGACCTCGAGTCGATACTCTGGCTCGAAGACTTTCTCTCTCGTTGGACCGGAACGCTCATTTTCGTTACCCACGACCGATCCTTCTTGCAGAAGTTGGCGACACGAATCTGGGAGATTGAGTCCGGTCGATTGTTCGATTGGTCTTGCGACTACGTCACCTTTGGCAAACGGAAAGAAGAAAAACTCGCCGCAGACGAAAAGCAAAACGCCCTATTCGATAAGAAACTCGCTGAGGAGGAAGTTTGGATCCGTCAAGGGATCAAGGCGAGGCGAACACGCAACGAGGGACGGGTCCGCGCACTCGAGGCGATGCGGCTCCAGCGGAGCGAGCGTCAGCAAAAAGTCGGAACCGCGAAGCTAAAGATTCAGGAGGCGCAGCGAAGCGGGATGTTGGTCGTCGAGGCAAAACAGGTTTCGTTCACGCACCCCGGCTGTGACTCGCCCGTGATCGATGACTTCTCAACCACCATCATGCGAGGCGACAAGATCGGCATCATCGGTCGCAATGGCGCCGGCAAATCGACATTGCTGCGATTGCTGTTGGGCCAGCTTCAACCGCAGACCGGCTCGATCCGCATCGGCACGAACGTCCAAGTCGCCTACTTTGACCAGCTTCGGGACACGCTCGATCCCGAGAAAACGGTCCAGGAGAATGTTTCCGATCGATCCAATACGGTTCGAATTGGCGACCGAGACAAACACATCATCGGGTACTTGCAGGATTTTTTGTTCACACCCGAGCGCGCACGCACGCAGGTCAAGTTTCTTTCCGGTGGTGAACGCAATCGTGTTCTGCTGGCCCGGTTGATGACCCAACCCGCAAACGTCATTGTCCTCGACGAGCCGACGAACGATCTCGATAGCGAAACGCTCGATTTACTCGAAGAACAGGTTGTCGACTTCTCAGGCACCGTGTTGGTGGTTAGCCACGATCGAACCTTTCTCAACAACGTGGTTACCAGCACGATCGTGTTCGAGTCGACCGGGATCAATGAGTACGTTGGCGGGTACGACGACTGGCGGGCAACGCTCCAGCGGCAGCGCGATGCGGCCAAAGACAAGTCGGCCGGTGGGAGTCGGACGACCCCCGCATCGCCGCCTGCCACGACCGTCTCCGTCGCAAACAACGCCCTCGCCAAAAGCCCCGCTGCGAAAACGACGATCGCTCAGGCGTCGGGCGTCGATTCCGCCACGACCGTATCGGTTGCGAAGAAGAGACTGAGCTTCAAGGATCAGTATGAGCTTGAGCAATTGCCCCAGCGGATCGAGACGCTTGAAGCGGACATTGCGGCGGCCCATCAAAGAATGCTCGCCCCCGACTTCTACCGTCAAACCGGTGAATGGATTGCCGCCGAGCAGGAAAAACTCGCTAAACTCGAGGGTCTACTCGCTGACACCTACCGGCGCTGGGAGCAGCTCGAGGCGATGTGATTGCTCGATCGGATGTTTTGAAGCAAGAGATCCCTCGGCTGATCGTTGACTTGCCCTCCTCTACCTCATGCTTGACCTGATCATGCGACACGCTTTTTTGCTCACGATGGCTGTTGTGCTCGGCCTGCCGACCTGCGGCGCGTCCGAAGATACGGCGGACCTTCGTTCCGAACGCGAATCACTCGCCGGCGTGCTTCAATCTGCCGATTCCTCTTTGCGGGAACGCTCATTGGCATGTGAACGTTTGGCGGTGATCGGCGATGCCGAATCCGTAGGTCCGCTGGTGCGGTGGCTCGACGATCCCAAACTTTCGACCTACGCCAGAACGGCGCTCGAGCGGATTCCTGACGAGGCCGCCGAGCGAGCACTTGTCAATGCGCTTTCTCGGGTCACTCGCGACGCATGGGACAATGCCGATCCCGCCGCGATCGGGCTGCTGCACTCGATCGGTCAAAGGAGAATCGCGTCGGCTCGAGGTTTGGTGCTTGATATCTCTCGTGACGATGCGATGCCCACCAGCGTTCGATCGGTAGCGAGCCGTGCGCTGGGCCGAATCGACGGTTCAAGTGACGATCCGAGCGAATCCGATCGAGGCGCCCAGGTTGCCGTCCTCATGCGTTCGGATTCGCCCACCGATTTTCGATCGGCGATGACACTGGCCAACCGTTTGGCGAAAGCGACCGACTCGTCGCGTGAGGGCGCGAGCATCGCGGCATCCGCGATTGCCGGCCAACTGGCCAAGCTGCCGCCCGAGCGGCAATCGATCGCACTGATCGCACTGTCCAATCTCAACGACCCTTCGGTGCTCCCCGAGGTCGAGAAACTGTTGCTCGTCGCCAGCGATCAAGTATTCGCTCGAGCGGTCGATACGATTGCGAGCCTGGGAGGATTGACGAAAGTTGATTCATTGCCAGAGTACGTGACTGAGCGTCCGGAGGTCGCCACCGACGTGATGGCCTCGCTGGCTCGATTGGAAAAGCCTGATTTCGATCGCGACGTGATCGCGAAGTTGCGTTCGGTAGCGGAGGGTGACGTATCGCTGCCGACGGCCGCGACGATCGGTTTGGTCGAGTATGCCGCGAGTCGTCGTCTCGACGAGTCCACATCGCTGCTGCTCACGCTCAGTCAGTCACCGGATGCCGCCTTGGCGTCGACCGCGCTGCGGGCCGCCGGGTCGACCGTGACCGTCGCGCAGTTCTCGGATCTGATCGCCGCTACCGAGGAATTTCGGCAGCGGTCACCCGATAGCGATGGGAAAGAACAAACGATTCGCGAAGCGCTCCAGTTTGCGTGCGTGCGACTGCCGCGGGATCAAGCGGCCGATGCGATCGGCGTCGTGATGGAGAGAGAAGACTCGAGCCGGCGATCCGAGATGATGGAGCTTCTCGCTTTTCTTGGAGGGCCCCGCGCGCTGTCCCTCGTTTCATCGGCCGCTCGCAGTGGCGATGACCTGAGTGTTGATACGGCGACACGCGTCCTCGGCGAATGGTTGTCGATCGACGCCGCGGACGAGCTGCAAAAATTGGCTACCGAGAT
>JBGTCJ010000043.1:0-6272 GCA_041748895.1 Pirellulaceae bacterium | reverse complement strand
AGGCATCACGAAAATTCAGTCCGTCCCAAGCTGCGCAGGCATTGCCGACTGCCCATCGTTCGCAATCGCTCGTTACAATGCGGCTCAACCGACTTCCGAGCCTCTGCGGTTCTAGCGTGCTCGTCCTCCCCCCGTAGCGATCTCCTCTCGACAAATGGTCTCATTGCCTCGCGCGATCATCGGTTTCCTCGTTGCGATGCACCTTGCCATTGGGATGTGCTCGGAACAGGTACACGCGCAATTTTTGGTCGAGAGTCGCGGCGTGCTGGAAGCCGCAATTGAAACAGCACGGGGCGATCTGGATGCGGGTCGATTGCCCAGTGATGCGGTTGCGAAGTCACAACTTCTCGCTCAAATCCTGGCGACCGATGAGACGTTGGCATCGCGGACCGATTCGCAAAACCACGCGAATTGGATGCGGTACCTCAACGTTTCGCCGTTGGTCGCGGCGATTGAGCAGCAGGAAAGTCCTGCGGTGATCGCGGAGCGGGCGGAGGGACTTCGCGGGCGATTGATCGGCAACATCCCTGGACTGGAAATGACAACGCTGCGGTCGCTTCGGCAACGGGTTGACGATCTACTGGTCTCGCTTCGATACGACTCACCCGATCGTGCGATCGAGCAAATCGACCAACAGTTATCCTCGCTCGCGAATCGTCTGACCCAGTTGGGTGAGGTGCCGTCGCCGGACGATGCGGCGGCGCTATCGGCGCTCGTCGGATTGTTTGATGATTCGCGTCAGGCTGGCGAGGTAGTCGATTTCCTCCGCCATCGTTTTTCGCACCCCAACCTTGTGATCCTCATCGGTCAGCCGTTGGTCCATGACGTTACGGCCCGAGGGGTCGCAGAGTGCCGGCCGATCCGTGATTGCATATTGGGAACTCGAATCGTCGGCAGTGGATCACTCGTAGGCGATGTTTCGTCGCGGTTGCTCCCCTCGCGGGGGCGGATCCACCTGGAACTGACGCTGCGGGGTCAGTTCTCGAGCCGCAGTACCGGATACAACGGACCGGTCCGGTTGCGGACGGAGGGTGAGGGTACCGTTCACTCGAGCCGTTCGGTCTTGATTGGCGAGTCCGGGGTCGCCTTGGGAGAAACCATCACATCCGCCTCGTTGCAGACGCGGATCACCGCGATTGAGCACCCGTTGAAACTGGTTCGAAGAGTCGCCTCCAAGCGGGCCGCAGCGACCAAACCACGTGCGGATGCGATCGCTGGTGGGCGTCTTCGATCTCAGGTAACGGACCAGTTTGCGGGGCAAGTCTCTGCGGCCGTTGCGAGTGGGTCGCTTGGCGGAGCCTCGCGTGCACTGGCGGACGGGCGCTCGACTCTGATGCGATTTCACCTGCCGGAACCTTTGCGAACACTCGGATCGACCGAGCAGGCGATCTACGTGGAGGCGACTCAGGCAGCGACGAACCAATTGGGCGCTGTCATCTCGGCGCCAGCACCGGAGAGCTTCGCAGCAAACGGCATCGCCGGATCCAGTTCGTACAATTTAGCGATCCAACTGCATGAGTCACTCGTCGACAACGTCGCTTCACGAGTCCTGGCCGGACGTAGGCTTACCAGCAAACAGATCGACCAGTGGATGACCCAAATTGGTCGTGAGGTCCCAGCGATTGCCTCGGATGATCCATCGAGCGCCGAGCCATTTGAGATCGACTTTTCGCGGCTTCGCCCCATTATTTTTGAAGCCCGCGATCAACGGATCAAGATCGGGTTTCGAGGGACACGATTCCAGCAGGCCGGCCGCGAACTGCGGCGACCGCTCGAGGTGACTGCGACGTACGAGGCGGTCCGAACAGACGAGGGACGCGTGTTGCTTGAGCGCAGTGGTGAGGTCGGTGTCGATTTTCCGGGCGACGGTCGGCTAACGATTCAGCAAGTCGCGGTCAAGCGATCGATCCAAACATCGTTCGGGGATCGATTCCCAAAAACCTTGCTCGAAAAATCGCTCAACGTTCCGACGACAGCCGAGTTCCCGGCGCTTCATGGCCGGCAGTTCACCGCTCAAGCCGTGGACGCCCGCAATGGCTGGCTCTCCATCACCGCCCGATAACCGTGCCGCGCCGCCAACCCTCAATGGTCCTTGTAACCTCGCATTCATGATTGACCCCGAATTCGCGTCCGCGCTGCGGTCCCATGGTTATGAACTTCCCGACGCCACAGCAGAGCGGATCGAGGCTTACGTGCGTCTATTGTGGCGTTGGAACGAACAACTCAACCTCACTCGCCATGACACCTGGGAGAAATTCGTCTCACGTGACTTGCGCGATTGCCTCCATTTGGCGCCGCTGATCCAACCCGGTGAAGATGTGCTCGATTGGGGGAGCGGCGGCGGCGTTCCAGGGATTCCGCTTGCCATCCTTCGCGGTGATGTGAACGTCGCGCTTGCCGAATCAGTGGGCAAGCGAGCCAAAGTGCTTGATGAAATGGCCAGTGAGCTGTCGCTTCCGATTGCGGTCTACTCGGCGCGAGGTGAGGACCTTTTGGAAGACTTTCGCTTCACGACCGTCGTCAGTCGGGCCGTTGGCTCATTACTGAAGCTCTGCCAGTGGGTCGAGCCACACTGGTCATCCATCGACCGGATGCTGGTGATCAAGGGCCCAAAGTGGGTCGAGGAGCGGGGCGAGGCACGTCACCACGGGGCGCTGAAGTCGCTTCAGCTTCGCGTCGCGGCATCCTATCCGCTCGGCGAGGGTGAAAGCGAAGGCGTGATCCTGCAGGTATCGCCGAAGACCATCGGCCAGGAAGACTGAGAAGGCTTCCCGAAGACCCAGTTTTCAGAGATCCATTGCACCGAGGTCCGGAGCCTCGAACGCCGCGATTTGCTCATCGAGCGTCTGCACTTCGTGATTGAGCGTCAACTTGATTTTGTCCTGCATGATCTCCGCCAGGACGATGCTCATCTTGTCGTGGGTATCAACGTTGACCAACGCACGGCTACCCTGGTTGAGCTGCACGAGGCGCTTCTGAATGAGGGTGCTGAGTTTAAACCGTCCGCCGACCTTGTTGACGATCACTTCTTCTTTTAGCTCTTCGAGCATACTTTGGGTTCCTTGTGGGTTTGCAGGATGTCGCAGATTTCGGCAACTGCGGCGGAGACGTGATGGTTGATGATTTCGTAGCGGTATCGCGACATGAATCGCATTTCGGCGGCCGCCGTTTCTAAACGCGCGGCTAAAGAATGTTCGGTTTCGGAGCCCCGCGAACGCAAGCGACGTTCGAGCTCTTCGATGCCACCGGGATGGATGAAAATGGTGATCGGTTCGTAGTCGGTCCGTTCAAGGATATCCATCGCCCCACGAACGTCGATCTCCAAGATTACCCAGTCGCCTGCCGCTAGGCCAGTGGCAACGCCTTGGCGGAGCGTTCCGTACCAGTGCTGGAGCCCAAAATTCTGCTTGCATTCGAGAAAGGCACCGGTGGCCCGCAACTCGCGGAATTTCTCCTCGCTCAAGAAGTAGTAGTCAACGCCGTCTTGCTCCGAGTCGCGCGGGGCCCGCGTGGTTGCGGAGATACTGGGGACCAGCGGAAGCGGACACTCCTGGAGCAACCGCTTGACAACGGTCGACTTGCCGGCGCCGCTGGGACCCGAAATGATGATCAGCCTGCCGGGGCCTGAAGATTGCGTATCCTTGGTCGTCATTGAAGGTTTTGCACCAATTCCCGCATTCGCTCAATGGCGCATTTGATTTCGACGACATGACCGCTAATTTCTGAATCGTTGGCTTTGCTTCCGATCGTGTTGGCTTCGCGAAACATTTCTTGGATGATGAAATCGAGTTTCCGACCGCTGGCATCGTCATCGTCGCCGATCGACTCGGCAAAGCGGTGCAAATGGCTCGCGAACCGGGTCAGCTCTTCGCTAATGTCTGACCGGTCGGCGAACAGCTGCACTTCACGGAGGATCTCGATATTGGGCGCCGCGATTTGATTTTGTTCGAGAATTTGGCGAATTTTCGATTCTAGCCGCTGGCGATACTGAACCACGACGCGAGGTGCCAGTGCCGCGACGCTTTCCAAATGACGGCGAGTCGTTTCGGTATCTTGCAACAGTTGAGCGACCATCGCGCCGCCCTCGGCCAGCCGCATGTTGTCGAGCTGTTGCGTGGCCTCAATCGCTGCCGATTCAACCAACGGCCAGAGCGTATCGATGTCGAGGATATCACCGGCGCGAGTCGAAACGGAACCCGGAAGAGCCAGCAAACCGGCCAGATCGACCGTCCAGGGCCCCTCAAGCGTTTGCCCGACTCTTTGCAACTGAGCCGCGTAGGCCGTCACAAGCGGTAGGTTGATTTTCGATTCATCGTTACCTGCGGCCGGTAAGAATCGGACCGCGGCATGAATCGCGCCACGGCGGATCCGCGCTCGGAGCAATTGTTCCAGACGTCCTTCTAATGCAGCGATCGTCTCGTTCAACCGGATTGTGAGTTTTAAACCGCGCTGATTGACCGACCTCAGCTCGACCGATACCGAGCCGAGCAACGACTCGGCGCGACCGACACCCTGGCCGGTCATGCTCCGTACCGAATGATCACCGAAGCCTGCGGACACTGATTGCCGGTTCGATGAAGGGAGGTTCGGTAACGATGTTGCGGTCAAAAATGTCGGTCCCGTCACTCGGGTGTTGAAGTCGCTGGGGTGGTCGCGGCGTCGGAAGGGGCGCCCGCTTCGCCGGAGTCGCTGGGTTGTTCGACAGGTGCCGGGGTCGTGTCGGGGACATTGCCTGCGGGTGCGAGTTCGACCGGTGAATCCACCGCGGCATCGTCGGTCGGGACCGCGTCTTGGTCGCCTGGTGCTTCCGCACCCACCGTCGTGTCCGCTGCTGGTTCGCTCGCGCCCGGAACCCCGCTCAGCCCGCCGAGATCAATGAAGTCACTGCTGGTATCGACGTTCGCTCCGGGGCTCGCGGAAACCGCGGGAGGCGGATCGATCGCCACACTTGGAGGGTGTGTTCCTAGGAGCCACATCGAGAAGGCACACAGTGCGATCCAACCCAACGCGGTAAAACTCGTGATTCGGGTGAAAAGGTCACCGGCCTTGGTTCCAAAGGCGCTCTGCCCGCCGGGCCCACCAAGCGCGCCGGTCAAACCGCCACCGCGGCCGCGTTGCACCAAAATTAGCAAGATCAAAAAAAGCGAAACGAGAAACATAGCCCAGCCCAACAGTGCGCTGACCAAAGTGGCGAGCGGGAGGGCAACCAGGGGAAACGTCGACGCTATGAAGAAGGGAAGCATGGGTTCCGTCCGCTGAAAGCAAGCGAGAACTGAAATTCGTGACCCAAGATACTATCCGCCGGCACGTTCGGGCGAAAGGTGAGTCGCCGCTACGATTTGGCTCGATTCACTCCGTCCAACCCGTCTCCGTTCAGCTCAGCGCCCTGCAGCTCCAATAGTTTCTGTTGCAACCGCCGGATCTCACGGAGTAGTTCGTCCCGGGACATTTCTTTCATGGCTTCGTTCTGTCCTGCGGCTCCACCGGCGGCTTCGGGATTTCCACCGGGGACTTCGGGATTTCGAGGCGGTTGCGGTTTGGGCGGCGGTAGTTCGTAGAACTCTTCCTCGAAGTCGACTTGCGCGAGCGGCTTCGGAGCGACAGTGCGATCCGATCCAAGGTCGTCCCCCAGATCATCAAGCGGCCGAAAATCGTCATCGAGGCTGTCTTTCCGAGAGTCAACCGGCGCGGTGGGTTTCGTTGCCTCCGACCTTCCCCCCAGAAGCTCACCGAGCGTTGATCCCAACCCTCCGAAAATCGAACGCACTCCCGACGGTTCCGGTTGAGTTGGCTCGGATTCCCCGCTTTGGGTGAGTCCGCGATTTCCCTCGGCCACTGCGCCGTTCGCGGGTCGCGACGCCGTGCGAGCGATTCCGTCTGGACCGGCCAGCAAGGCATTTACCGCCGCGAGGCGGCCGTCGCGAACGTACTGAATCGTCAATCGCTCTCCCTCGGCCCGGCCGCCGAGCTCCTGCAATAGATCAGTGACCGAAGCAATCACGCGACCATCGATGGATACCACCACATCTCCCACACGCATTCCGGCGAGCTCCGCGGGCGATGCGGGCTGAATCTCTCGAATTGCGGCGCCCCGAACCGCTCGCGGCGGCCGACCAGGAACGACCTCCGGTTGTGGCGTTTCAGCTACGATCCCCAGCCGAGCGCGGGGCGCACCCAGCGGTGATGCCGTACGCGAAGGCGTGGTTGGAGATGCAATCGGGCCACGATCTCTCTCGATCGGCTCGCGGCGAGCGGTCACATCGGGCAGGGGG
>JBGTCJ010000042.1:0-12197 GCA_041748895.1 Pirellulaceae bacterium | reverse complement strand
GACCAGGAAGTGCCACGCAGCCCTGCGGGTGTCTGGGAGCGGAGCGAGTCGTGGGTCGATCCCGCTCAGATCGCCTCTCCATCGTGACCTGTCCCGAACTTTGGAAGAAATGGATGTGGGGAGTGGAATCCCCGCAGTAGGCACTTCGGCAACTTGTCTCTCCTTATTCTGGTCCGAATGGACTGTCGGTAGCCTTTCTACGGCCGCCCGAAGTGCCGCCGTGGCGGATTTGTCCGTTGCGGGTCAAGTGGCAATTGACAAACCGCACCCTCGCATACCATCGTGTTCGCTCGTTGATCGCGTTGCCGCCGGATGTCCGGCCCGGCCGATCGCGTCGATTGTGGCTGAAGCGGCGTTCAATCCCGGTGGTTGGGCGGCGAATCAACGCGACGATCGCGCCGAGTTCAGAATCAAAGGGCCGTATGTCCGCTGTTGCAGTACAGAGAATTCGCGACGCTTCGCCGGCGATTTTGCCGAGCTTGTTGATGTGCGATTTTGGAGACCTGCGGGGTGAGGTCCAGCGACTCGAATCGGCGGGTGTCCAGGTGTTGCACCTTGACGTGATGGACGGGCACTTCGTCCCTAACCTCAGCTATGGGATGCCCATCGTCGAAGGTCTTCGGCGACACACTCGCCTGGTACTCGATGTTCACTTGATGATTTCGGATCCGATCGCCTACGCGCAGGCGTTCGTCGACGCGGGCGCCGACCTGTTGACTTTTCACGTTGAGGCGGTGGCTGAACCGGTTTCGGTGGCAAAGCGGTTGCGTGACTTGGGCGTGGGCGTTGGGATCGCGCTCAATCCCGATACGCCGCTGGATTCGCTCTCGGAAGCGATTCCTTACTGCGATATGGCGCTGGTGATGAGTGTCAATGCAGGCTTCGGCGGGCAAGCGTTCAATCCCGTGGCGCTCGACAAACTCCGCACGCTACGGGCGGAGAACCCCGACCTGTTGCTCGAGATTGATGGCGGAATCAACCGTCATACGATCGGAGCGGCGCGGTCGGCCGGATGCGACCTGTTTGTTGTCGGGTCTGCGATTTTTGGCTATCCCGACTACGCTCAGGCGATTGCCGAGCTGCGGTCGGAGATGGCCGCTTGAAGTTCTTTTTCTTTCGATGGGATGTCCCGTCTTTTTGGGTTATTGAGTAGAGATGTTACGAATTGTGTTGGTCCGCCCCGGGGCGACAGACTTTGATGATCAAGGTCGAATGAAGGGCTCGTTGGACATGCCGCTGAGCGATTGCGGGCGTCAGCAGGCGAACCGCATTGCGAAAGAATTGGCTGGCGTCGCATTGACGGCGATCTACACCGCGCCGTGCGAATCCGCGAGGGAAACCGCGAATCGGATTGCCGATGGGCGCTCCGCAAAAGTGAAGGTGATCGAAAGCTTCCGCAACATTGACCATGGTTTGTGGCACGGAAAGCTCATCGACGAAGTACGTCGCAATCAGCCGAAGGTCTATCGTCAAGGTCAGGACGCGCCGGTTTCGGTATGTCCGCCGGAAGGGGAAACCCTGCAGGATGCGAGCGCTCGAGTGCTTCGTGGGATCCACAAGATCTGCAAGCGGGCCGACGGCGTGATCGCGTTGGTGATCCCCGATCCATTGGCATCGGTCGCTCAGAGTGTCCTCGAGGGTGAGGAGATGGGCGACCTCTGGAAAGCCGAGACGGACGCGGGACAATGGGAGTTGCTCGAGGCGGTGGTTTGAGTTCCGCAGCGACGGCTGAGAAAGATGATCGCATCGTCGGACCGACCGACATCCCTTTGACTTGGAGAGATCACACGATGGGCCGGCAGCAACTCTTTGGTCAGCAACAACCGATCAAATCGCGTGGACTTTTGGCCGCCTGGCTAGTCATTCCACTCACCCTAGCAGCCACGCTCGGCGCGGTCGAACCCGAAAGCACACTTGAAATTGGAGCCACCGCTCCGGCATGGCGCGACTTACCGGGAGTCGATGGAAAAACGCATGGTTGGGCTGATGTCAAGGATGCCAAGGCGGTGGTCGTGGTGTTCACCTGCAACACCTGTCCCTATGCCGTTGATGCCGAAGATCGACTGATTTCACTGCACCAACGCTACGCGTCGCGAGGGGTCGCGTTGGTCGCGATTAACTGCAATACCGTCGCCAATGACCTTCCGCCCGCGATGCGAACACGAGCGGAGCAGAAGGGATTTCAGTTCCCCTACCTACACGACCAGTCGCAACAGATTGCGATTCAGTTTGGTGCCTCGATCACGCCCGAGTTTTTTGTTCTGGGTCCCGATCGAAAGCTGGTTTATCGAGGCGCGATGGACGATAGCCCGGATGGTAAGGCGGTGTCGAAGCGGTATGTCGAGGCGGCCATCGATTCAATTCTCGAGGGGTCCTCACTGCAGACGACTCAAACGCCTCCGATCGGGTGTCGCATTC
The DNA here is from genome assembly GCA_041748895.1 of Pirellulaceae bacterium. Classification (GTDB taxonomy): domain Bacteria; phylum Planctomycetota; class Planctomycetia; order Pirellulales; family Pirellulaceae; genus UBA6163. The sequence continues at coordinate 9,779 of JBGTCJ010000042.1, read as the reverse complement.
GCTTCAACACGTCATCACGACGTCGTTCGTGAGTTTTTCGATCATCTTCATCGCGGTTTGAGGACCCATTTGTGCCCAATCCAACTGGTGTTGCCGTCGTCGGTGGCGGGATCATTGGTCTCTCGACAGCGATCGTATTGGCCGAGCGGGGAGTCGCTGTCACGCTGATCAGTGGTCAACGGCCTGAAGAGACAACGTCCGCTGTCGCAGCGGCCTATTGGACCCCATCGTTCATCGGCCAATACGACCATCGATGGGCAGTTGACACTTTCTTCGAACTCGCCAAGTTCTCGGATTTGCCGGGGTCAGGAGTAACCCCAAGCGACGTCGAGGAATGGCTCGATGAGGAGTCCATCGCTACGCTCGACGATCTTCTCGAAGAGGTCTTCTGGTGGCGAGATATTCCCGAGATCCAGTTCCGCATTGATTCACTCGATACTCCACAACGCTTTGTCGGAAGCAACGGAGTTTCGATCGATATTCACCGGCTGATGCGGTACCGCACCTTCGTCGCCAGGATGCCCGATTACCTTTCGTTCCTCCTCAAGCGTCTGGAAGATTGCCCCAACGCAAAGATTCGCTGGGAATGGGTTGAATCGCTCTCGCCGCTGTTGAGTGAGTTCGCATTCGTCGTCAATTGCACGGGATGGCAAGCGAAGTACCTGGTCCCCGAAGACGATTCACTGCGAATGCTGGTCGGCAACGTGTTGCGGTTCACAGCCCCTGCGGGTGGCTCCGAAAACGGCGGCGGGAAACCCGTTCGGCCTCCGGCGGAAGCCGATGGCGTATTACCCGACCGCATCGTTCTGGGGCACTACGGCAAGCTCAGTGATCGTTTCTTCTACATCGTTCCGCGCCACGGTAGCGAGGACGACGTCATCTGTGGCGGGACGGCGATCGAGCTTGCGGAATTGCCACCGCAGCGTGACCGGTTGATTCCCGGCGAACCGAAGATCTACGATGCGATCCGCAGCCAATGCTTTGCAGCGATTCCGGCGCTGGCTAGGCTCGAAGATCGAGGACCGCTGATTGGCATTCGCCCTTACCGCGATGCGGTTCGGTTGGAGTTCGACGCGAAGCACCCGAACCTGCTGCACCACTACGGCCACGGCGGTTCGGGGATGACTTTGTCGTGGGGAAGCGCGCGGCAAGCGGCCGACATGATGGTCGGCCGCTAAGGCATCTCGGTTTGCGGCAGACTCGCGTTGGTCCGGAAAGGCTGTACGGTGTGCTTAGGCCGGTTTTTCGCCAATGACCCAGTGCCAGAAACCCTTGATCTGCATTCCGGCAGCCTTGGCGTAGTCACCGACACTCTGCTTGTCGTCCTTAACAAACGGCTGGTCTACTAGTGTCCGCTCGGCCAGAAATTGGCGCAGTCGTCCTTCAACCATTTTTTCAACGATGTTCGCCGGCTTGCCTTCGGCGATCGCGGCGGCGCTGAGGATTTCTCGCTCCTTTTCAACCAGGGCGGGATCGAGGTCTTCTTGATTGAGCGCCTGGGGTTTCATTGCGGCCACGTGCATCGAAACATCTTTCGCGGCTTCGTCGCTGCCTCCCTCGATATGGACCAACACGCCAGCGGTCGTTCCCGCATTGTGCTCGTACCCGCCGCAGGTGCCTTCGACCCTAACCATTCGTCCCACATTGAAGACCTCACGAATGCGGTTGAAGAGGTCTTCCTTCTGTTGCGCCAGCGTCGTGCCAGGTTTGCTCGGCGAGGGTTGCGCGAGCAACTCGTCGGCCGTCGCTGCGCCGGGCCCCGTCGCCAATTGGACCGCGAGATCCTGCGCCAATTGGAGGAAATCATCGTTGCTGGTTACCGGTGCGCTTTCGCAAAGCAACTCGACCATCGCACCGACCTTTTTGTCGGATCCGATGTACATGCCGAATCGCCCAAACGCGGTTTCGCGGTCGGATCGTTTATCGGCCAGTTGCTTCCCTTTCTTGCGGAGCACTTCGAACGCGACTTCTTCATCGCCGCCGGCTTCTTGAAGGGCTTGTTTGCAATCCATCAAAGGCAGACCGGTTCTTTCGCGGAATGCCTTCACAGCGGCGGCAGATATAACGGTGGACATTTTGGGGGGAACTCCGTGTGTGAATCGGTGGTCGGGTGAAAGGGAAGGGGACCGCGGCCTGAGGCACGAAAGCGACCGTGCGATGTCCCCTTCACGAGGACATCGCATTCACGAAATCGTGTGGCGCGGGGCGATCCTAAGCCGTGGCGGCATCTGCCTCGACGGACTCGGCCTCAACCGCTTGTTCCGGCGCGGCCGTCTCGCTCGCCGCAGCAGGCAGTTCTTCCTTCGCGGCGACCTGGTTCGAAGCGCCCTTGCCCTCGATCACGGCGTCGGCCAACTGCTTCAGAATCATCTCGATGCTGCGAATTCCGTCATCATTGCCTGGGATCGGCAGGTCGATGTCCGATGGGTCGCTGTCGGTATCGATCAAGGCAGCGGTCGCGATACCGAGCCGCTTGGCTTCGCGAACGGCGTTGCGTTCCTTGCCCGGGTCGACGATGAACAAGACCTCGGGAAGTCGGTTCATGGTTCGCAACCCATTGAGGTTGCGATACATTTTGCGGTACTCACGATTGAGGGAAGACTGCATCTTCTTGCTGTAATTGTCGATCTGTTCGCTCTTACGCAGTCCCTCGAGGTCTTCCAAGCGTCCCAGGCGGCTGCGAATCGTGCGGAAATTCGTCAGCGTTCCACCGAGCCAGCGTTCCGAAACGAACGGCATCCCGCACCGAAGGGCTTGCTCTTCGATCGCTTCACCTGCTTGGCGCTTCGTGCCGACAAACAGAATCAAACTACCACCAGCAGCGACTTGGCTAAGGTACTTCTTGCATCGAAGCAGCCCACGGAGCGTTTCCCGGATATCGAGAATGTGGATCTGGTTCTTCCGACCGAAAATGTACGGAGCCATTTTCGGGTTCCAGAGGCTCGTGCGGTGTCCGAAATGAACACCGGCCTCAATCATGTCTTGGACGATGGTACTGGCCATCTGATCAAATTCTCCCAGGGGTGGGATCATCCAGGCACAAAACCGCAGCGGATGATGACATCATCGCTCAGGAGAACTTGTCTGGTGACGCGTCAACCCAGCTAGGAAAGACGAGCCGAACCAAGAACCGTTCGCCAACGGCTCAGGGCGATCCTCGGCAATGCCGAAACGCCCTTCGTCCACAATGGATGACCCGAGTGACAGGTCTAAACCGGCCGACGACGTGTCGAGCCAGGTGCCAGAGAATAACGGTTTCGATGGCAAAGCGTCAATCGCACGGTTGGAAATCGACGCCAATCGATGGTCAAGTCGGTGAACTCGCGATATCGTTGGATTGACTTCGAGCCCGGACCTGCCCCCCGTTGTATTCGAACGCCTCTTCCGCCACGGGCCCACACCGATGGACAGCCAGCGTCACTTGCGAAATCTTCTGGTGATGGCGCTTGCCGATGGATCCCTCGGAGAGCGCGAGGTTCATTTTGTAACCGATCGATGTGTCGAGTTAGGGTTGGACGAACGCGACCTTCGGGATGCGGTTCGATTCGCGCTTGACGAGCAAGCCGAACTCGACCTGCCGACCGATCCGACGGCCCAGGAGGCGCTGTTGACCGATTTGTTCCGGATGATGGCTGCCGACGGCGTGTTGTCGGAGAATGAGAAGCGGTTCTTGGCCATCGTCGCGGCAAAATTCGGTTACGATTCCGATCGTTTGGAAGCGCTGTTCAGTCGTCTGCTCCAGTCCTAGTGAGCCGGAATTGTCGAAAATATTGATCACTTCCGGTCCGACGCGCCAATATTTGGATCCGGTCCGTTACCTGACGAACGCGTCGAGCGGACGAATGGGTGCGGCGTTGGCGTCGGCTTGGCTCGATCGCGGCCACGAAGTGGTAATTGTCAGCGGGCCGGTCGCGGTCGACTACCCGCGCGGCGCCACGGTGATCCCCGTGTTGACCACCCGTGAAATGTTGGCTGCCGCCGCAGTCCAATTCGAGACCTGTGACGGTGCAATCGGGGCAGCGGCACCGTGCGATTACGAACCACGGCACGTTTCTGAGGAAAAAATCGCCAAGACCGGTGCGCCGATCACGATCGAGTTGATCGAGACCGCCGATGTGGTTGCGACCTTGGGCCAGTCCAAACGCGCCGACCAGTGGGTAGTCGGATTTGCCTTGGAGACCAACGATCGCCGCTTTCGCGCGATCGTCAAGCTCGAAAAAAAACACTGCGACCTGATGGTTAGCAATGGTCCCGAAGCGATCGACTCGAACAGGAACCACGTCGAACTGTTGGATCGGGACGGGGAGTTGATCGCGACGATTCAAGGGTCGAAGGACGACGTTGCACGGAAACTAGTTGATCATTTTATCGAGCGTCTGTTGCCGCCACACCGGTCTCCCGCGCGTTTGTCGACCTCCCCGCGGTCATCAACGAATCATGATTGAATCCCCACAACCACCGATATCTGCAGTGTCCCCCCCGGTCGATTTAGCAATGTCGTTGGGGCGTCTTGCGCTCGCCAATCCGATTCTAGTCGCTTAGGGGACGTTCGGTTACGCTCGGGAAATGGAGTCGATTGTCGACTGCAAACGCCTTGGAGGGATCCTTCCCAAGACCATCACGGCCGAGCCGAGGATTGGGAATCCGCCCTGGCGGACGGTTGAGGTGACCGGCGGATTGCTCAACGCAATTGGGCTCGACAACGACGGACTGGAATACTTCATCTCGCATCACCTGCCCTACTTAACTGGTATTGGAACGGCGATCATCGTCAGCGTCGCAGGCCGAACCGCCGATGATTTTGTGATGCTTGCCGAAAGGGTCGGGGACTGCGAGGGAGTTGCGGCGGTCGAACTCAATCTGTCGTGCCCAAACGTCAGCGGGGGAGTTGATTTTGGGACCGACGCCGAGTCGTGCCGTCGGGTGGTGGCAGCGGTCCGGGATCGCTGCAAAGTTCCCGTGCTGGCAAAATTGACGCCAAACGTGACCTCGATCGCCGCGGTGGCTCAGGGGGCCGCCGATGGAGGTGCCGATGCCGTTTGTCTCATCAACACGGTGTTGGCAATGGCGATCGATTGGCGACGGCGCAGACCGATGCTCGGAAACGCCATGGGAGGAATGAGTGGCCCGGCGATCAAACCGATCGCGCTTCGCTGCGTGCATCAAGTCCATTCGGCGGTGTCGATCCCGATCGTGGGAATCGGCGGGATTGCAAATCTCGACGATGTGATGCAGTTCATCGTCGCGGGTGCCTCCGCTGTGCAGATCGGCACAGCCAACTACTACGATCCTCAGGTATCCATGCGAATCCTTCAGGAGCTCCCGGACGCGATCATCGAACTGGGGGCCACACGCGTCTCGGAGGTGGTCGGCACGCTCGATGCCCGCAAGGTAGTGTCACTGGTCGATTGATGAGTCGCCCTCGAGGTCGCCCTCGGTGATCAAACGAAACCCTTTCTTGGTTAACGTTTCCATCGCCACTTCGATGTTTTCCACCATGATCGCGACGGCCGGCCGACCCAGCGGATGCAGCATCAAAGGATAAGCCTGCTGAATGTTCAATTCCGCCTGCAGCAGCGCCGTACAGATCCTCAGCAATGGTTGGGGGCCCTCGGGTAATTCAACACCCACCAGGTCGGTTTCGATGATTGCCAGCCCCGCGCGTTCGAGAATCTCGCGACCTCGCTCGTAGTCACTCACCACAAATCGAACAAACGCGCACTCGGCGGCATCGTTAATCGAAAGGGCGACGACACGAATCCCGCTGCCCTCAAACCTCCGGAGAACCTCGAGGAGTTGCCCAACACGGTTTTCCAAAAAGATGGTGAACTGGCGAATCGCGGGGAAATTCCTACCACGGATCGTCTCAAAACTGGTCCCTGCTCCTTCTTCGAAGCTCATCGTGCATCTCGTCTGGGGGGGAATGGCCTGGTTTGGAATTCGGGCCTCTTGTCTCCCGCCTCCATTTCGCGAGAGTTTAGGGGCTATCAGGCGTTGGGGTCAATTCAAACGATGAGGATTGCCGTTACCGTGGGGACCGACTCGACCAGTTTTCGCATGTCGTTTCGCGTGGCGTATCACGAAACCGATGGACAGCGAAGGGTTCATCACGCCAATTATCTCAACTACTTCGAAACCAGCCGTGTCGAAATGTTGCGGTCGGTCGGTCTGGATTACCGCCAGTTCGAGGAAGAGGGACATCTGTTGGTCGTTTCCGAGATGAATGTCCGATATCGCTCGGCGGCGGCGTTCGATGACCTGCTAACGCTGACCACGACGGTGTTGGAGGTCCGCGGCGTGCGAATTCGCCACCACTATCGCATCGAGCGAGATGGGGAACTGATCGTCGAGGCAGATTCGACGATCGCCTGTATCGACCGTTCGGGTCGTGTCCGCAGGTTGCCCAAAAGCTGGATTGAATTGTTTCGAAGCCGCCGAAGCACCCCCAGCGAAGAATCGCTCATCGGGCGGGATAGGTCGAGCTTGGTCTTGCCCAGATTACCGGATGAGAAGTAATTTCAGTGGCATTCAATTCAGGCGGCTGAATCGACCGATACGACTTCTGAAGATGTGGAGTCCGAAGCAACGGACGCCCTGGGGTAATCATGATGATGCTTAGTGGTACGGCAACCCATGCTCTTTCTGTCCCTCCGCAAGTGGCTGCGCAATCGGCCAGTGGCGTTAGCACTCTCTGGGCATCACCGTCCAGTAAGGCTGCGGCTACTCTCGCCTCGCAGGCCAAGGGGGCAGCAGTCGCAGGTAAAGTGGCGAAATCGGCTGGGTCTGTTGGGTCTTTTGGCAATCCACCCACCGTCGCCGACTTGTGGTGAGGGCGTTGTCAACGAACTGCGGCTGAATGCCCCCGCGCAGACCCAGCTTCGTGAATCCCAACCCGATCGCGGCGGCTCAGAAAAGTCCGCGCCTTCGAGCAAGGACGTGGCATCGAACGCGGACGGATGGGTGGCGCGGGCGCAAGTTGGGAGGATTGCCCCACTGATCGATCCTCCAGCGGAGAAAGTTGCCGCTCCGCCTAAAGCGGGGCGCACCGCGGGGGCAATGCACACCGTGGGGGCGGGCCACACCATTCGGATTTTTCCTCCCTTGCTCCACCGACCCGAATCCTCGCTGCCGCCCAGCACCCGTGAATCAGCCGGCGAGGCCGCGGCAGACAATGAGAAGGAACTGGCCGACGACGTCGAGGAGCAACTTCCGGAACGCGGCCAAGAGCCGATGGTTGGCGATTTGCCACCGGTCGACGAAGAATTCGCGTTCTCCGAAGACGTCGACCCTACATCGTCACCCGCCGAAACGCAGATGGAGATTCGGCGGCCACAGATTGGCGGTGGTCGTTTGACGCAGGACGAAGAGTCACATCGCGTGGTCGTCGGACCCATCAGCGTCAGAGGCACGCGTCAACGTGTTGGCGACGAGACTCTCGAGGATCCCGCGGAGTCGCCCGCACAGCTCGACACGACTGACGAAGCATCGGCCGAAGGTGTCGAAGTCTCACGGGAGGACGCGTCGTCCGCGGGCTCCGTCCACGTCAATCGGGTTAGCCCCCAGGGAGAGTTGATTCTTGCCGTCGGCGATCCCAGCCGATTGCGGCCCAGCCAACAAGTGCTGCGAATGCGTCCGCTGATCGAGCAGACGTTGCAGTACTATTGGGCCCGGCCGGAGAACACGATCGAGCGGACGCACTGGGGAATGATGCACCAAATCATGGTCTTCGGGAGCGACACCCGAATCATTCATCAGCGGCGGCACTACAACGCGGTCGCTTGGATGGCCGGGAACAACGCCTGCCGCAATCAATTGTTGTTCGACGAGGATCCACGCGGCGGAATTGTCGTCAACACCGGCGTCGGCCTGCAGGGCCACCAGGCACAGCTGTTGGCGATCTTCGGCTTAATTGACGTACCGGTCGACTATCCGGTGTATGCCAAAAAGACAAAACACTCGGTGCATGACATCGTCAACCGAGAAATGTTGGAGTGCAAAAGTGGCAACGAGTTGACGTTCACACTCATCGCGCTGGCGCACTACATCGATTCTGATACCCGCTGGGTCGCTAACGACGGTGAGAACTGGAGCTTCGAGCGACTGATTCGTGAGGAGCTTGATCAGCCGATCGTTGGCGCGGCGTGCGGCGGGACCCACCGATTGATGGGATTTGCCCATGCACTTCTGCGTAGGAAAGCCGAAGGAAGACCCTTGACCGGCCAATGGGCGCGGGCCGATCAGTACACCCGTGACTTCATCGACTACACGCTTCAGTTGCAGAATCGCGATGGATCGATGAGCACGGCCTGGTTCGAGAAGGCCGAGGACAACGGCAAGGTCGACCGCAAAATACAGACGACCGGTCACATGGTCGAGTATTTGATGACCGCGTTGCCAGACGAACGACTTCAGGATCGCCAAGTGGTATCGGCGGTCAACTATCTCGCCAACACGCTGTATGGGGAGCGTGGACATCAATGGCAGGTTGGCCCCAAAGGCCACGCGCTTCGCGCTTTGGCGATGTACCATCGACGCGTATTTGGTGGTGTCCAGCCGTGGAGACCTACAACGACCGCGCGCGCCGTTAGCCCCCCAACGCGTCGCTAGACGTTCGGGTCTGCCAGTCCACTGTCTTTGACGCTTGGGTTAACGTAAAACACGTCCTCACGCCTTGCCCGGGCTGTTCCGGGTCTGGCCGCGAGCACTTTTCCAAGCCAATTCATCTGCGGGCTGAATCGCGCGATGGCACAGCATCGTTTGTCCAAGAGCAGCATGGCGATGGTTCGCGCAGCCGCCGAATTGCTTTCCGAGCAGGCTGGCGACGCACTTCTGATTCTGCTCGAGGGTGCATCGGACTGGAAGAAGATTGCCGAGCTGACGGTCGCCGCGGGAAAGCCGGTGATCGTTGCGGCCGACCAGGATGACGATCTGAAGGGAGCTGCCGAGGTAGGCTTGGTCCCGCTGGCTTTGAACAAGGAGAAGGCGCCACTGTTGGAACGTCTCCAACACGCCCTGCTCGAAGCCGCAGCCGATGAGCTGATCCGCCCCAATGGTGACGTGATTGCTGTTTACGGTGGTTTCCAGCAGGGGCGGTTTGACTCGATCAGCCATCTGCAGCTTGACGAACGCATGCGGCGGCTCACCGCGCGTGACCTGCAGAGCCTCGAGAGCAGTGTTCCTTTGAAGACGGTCAAGACGGTCGTTGACCTTGCCGTTCAGATCGGCCGCGAGGGACGCGAAGGCAAGCCGGTGGGGACGATGTTCGTTGTGGGGGACGCGCGGCGTGTCCTCGAGCACTGCAATGACGGCGGTGCCGACCCGTTTCGAGGTTACAACAAAAGGCACCGCAATCTGCTCGATCCGAAGGTTCAGGAAGATACCAAGGAGATCGCACAGCTCGACGGAGCGTTCATCGTCAACAGCGATGGCGTGATCGAACGCAGCCGGCAAATGCTCGAGGTCAGCCACGAGGACCTGAAGATGAGCAAGGGATTGGGGTCGCGGCATTGGGCTGCGGCCGCGATCACGAGGAAAACCAAGGCGTTGTCCGTCGTTGTCAGCCAATCGACGGGGACGGTGCGGCTGTATCAGAACGGGAACCTGGTCATTCGCATCGAACCGATGGACAAGGCGGTGAAGTGGCAGGAATTCTCGTTCGTCTCACCGGCCCATGGCGACGGAGAAAGGTGACCGGCGTCGCAAGCCCGTCGCCAGGTGTACCGAGCATGCCCATCGCAGGCGGGGCCTCATCTCAGTGGACTCCGGTTTGTGCGGCTGGG
>JBGTCJ010000041.1:0-15504 GCA_041748895.1 Pirellulaceae bacterium | reverse complement strand
ATCGATCGTCTCGAAGTTTTTGCGGAGTCCGGTGACGGTTCAGGCCAACTGCGGCTCGACAACATCGGCAATGACCTGCGGTTGATCAGCGACATTCGATTCGCCGGACAGATCGCCGTAGTCGATTCGTCCGGTGATCTTGAGGTTCGGTCGCTCAGCAGTCTGTCGGGTGATGTCAACATTTTGCACAGTGGCGGAGGGATCTTAAGCATCGGGTCGATCCAGTCTCTCGGTGGAGCGATCCGCATCGAGAGCGAGGATGGGTCGATCGAGTTGGCCGCTGGCAGCAAGATCGATTCGTCAACTGGGACGATCGCATTGTTGGCCGACGGAGACATTTTGGTAACGGGTCTGGTGTCTCAGAACGTATCGGACCAGGCGATCGTGATCGAGTCTCGATCGGGGAGTTTGCTCGATGGAGGCGATCTACATGTCGACATTGTGGCGCCCGGCGGTGGAGCAGCACTGACCGCCCGCAGCGGAATCGGCACTGGAAATGCCCTGGAAACGAACATTGCCCGCTTGACCGCCGAAGTGACCGGCGAGGGTGGCGTCTGGATCGTGGAAACCGATTCGATCGAGCTTCGATCGATCCTCACGCGTGACGGATCGATTGACATCGTGGCCGGTGGAACGGTCCGCGTCGGTGACCCGTTGGTGCCGTCTGTTGATCCGGATGTGTCCGAAATCGATGCAAGGGGTGACAACGGACGTGTTCGAATCGTTGCCGACCAGCTGATCCTTTCCGACGGAACTCGAATCTCTGCAAGCCAGACGACAATTGCGTCCATCTCCTTGGAGGCTTCGAGCGTTTCGTTCGGCGAGGACATTGAACTTCGGACGGGGCAGAATGTTGGCGTTGCCAAGTTCTTTCTGCCGCGCCCTGAACCGGGAGTTCCCGGGACGGCCTTCTTCGATTTCACGACCGTCACCACCATCCGATTGCAGCAGGCGAACGTCAATGACGCGCTGGGGATCTTGTCGCTCGATATCGGGCAACCGGGAGAACGCGGTCTCACGATCCTCATCGATTGGGGTGCGGAGACCAATCGTTTTCAGCGGATCGACGATCTCTCGGGCGATGTCACCGACCATCGTTTTAGCCACATCTACACGCAGGCGGACATTTTGAACTCACGGCTCAATGGCCGGGAATCATCGACCGCACCGCTTCAGGTTCGCTTTGCCGTGCAACATCACGAATCGATTTTGGTGCGAGGTGACACGGTGTCGCAGGGCGACGTTCCGGCAATTTCGGTCGATGGCCGTTTGATCTCGTCGACCGACAACCCACTAACGCCTCGAGAGGTGCTGTACGAAAACGGAACCGCCTTCTTCATCATCCCGAATCTGACCATACCGATCGCATTCATCCCAGTCCGCCAAATCATTCCAACTTTCGAGCGACCCGAAATTTTCGTTCGCGTCCCGGAGACTCCGTTTTTCACGACCGGTACGGTTGAAGCTCAAGAAACATCTTCTTCGCCAACGATCGGGCGCGACGAGTACTTTAGGCTGCGGATCCTTTCGCCCGACCCCAATGGCGACGACCTCGCGCCGCCCCAAGTGTTGCCCGACGACATCCTCTCGGGCAACAAGTTGCGAGAGCTATTTTCTCGGCTTCCCGACGGGGCGTATGAAATAGAATACGTGTTCGGCGAAGGAAACGAACGCACCCTGTTGAGAGTGGACATTCGAGCAACCCAGCCGGTGGTACCCGGTGACGATTTGGAGGGTGGCACGTTGCGGCTCCGACTCTTGGATATCGAATCTCTGAGGCAAGAGGCGCGTCAAACTTTGGGTGAGGAGATTCTGGGCGACGAGTTTCTGGATGAAGAGTTCCAGGATGGCGAAATTGTAGAGCGCGCGAATCTCGGGGTTGAATCCGTGGACGGTCAATCGCCAAAGCGTTCGGTCGAGCCCGCGCCATGACTTCGATACCCGCCGACCGGTGTGATTAACTTGAACGTCAACGACAGACCTGACGATGATCCGCCGCGACCGAAAAGTGATCTTTCCGACACAGTGCTCGAGTCCGACGGCACGCTGAGTTCGGATACGCAGAGCAAGACGGTCGAAGATGCGGTCGTGGAGATTCAGGCTCAACCCGAGCCGGTGGACTTGGGCGGTACCGTTGAGATGCTCGCAATCGACCGAACGATTGCCGTTTTACCCGGAGAGATCCCGCCGTTGGCACCCGCACCCGCTGCAGATGCCGATCGCGAATCGGATTTCGACCTGCGGTTGGACAACACGCCCACACGGGTGATCGGTGAAACGACGTTTGTCCCGACGGAAGAGGGCCAACCGTCGATCCTCAACGACACGAGCGTGACGCAGACGATCAGCGCCAATCAGTTGTGCAAGCAGGATGCGGCATTTTGGGGCAGCCTGTCACCACACGACGGGGCATCGGAGCCCAGCCAGTTGCAACCGGCGATCGATCGATCGATCACCGAGACGAAACTGAATCTGCGAACTCAAGTGGTCACCGCGCCTCATGCCGAGGACCGCAGAAACTCCGACTATCGGCTCGTTCGTTTGCTAGGCAAGGGCGGGATGGGCAATGTCTACGTGGCCCGGCAGGGTTCCCTCGATCGGCTGGTCGCGCTCAAGGTGATCAAGCCGATGGATGAGGGTCGGCGGCGACGTTTCCAAGAGCGGGGGACGCTGGCACAGGTCGAACAAGAACGGAGGCTGCAGTTCATCAGCGAAGCGGTTGTCACGGGCGACCTGGATCACCCCAACATCGTCCCGATTCACGATGTCGCGGTGACCAGCGACAACACGCTCTTCTACGCGATGAAGCGAGTGACGGGAACGCCTTGGGCCAAGGTGATCCGCGAGCTGAGCCGAGACGAGAACCTCGACATTCTGTTGAAGGTCTGCGACGCGATCGGGTTTGCTCACACACGCGGCGTAGTGCACCGCGACATCAAACCCGAAAACATCATGCTCGGTGAGTTCGGCATCGTGCTCGTGATGGATTGGGGACTGGCGCTGGCCAATCCGCAATTTGAAAAGCTCGATTCGATTTTCCAGAACGGTGGCTTGGGTGGCTCGCCGGCGTACATGGCCCCCGAAATGGCGCTCGGTCCGATCGATCGCATTGGACCTGCAAGCGATATCTACCTTCTCGGTGCGACGTTGTTCGAGATCGTCACGGGTACACCGCCCCACGACGCGCCCAACGTCAGCGAATGCCTTAGAGCGGTCGCCAGCAACGTGATTCGTGCGGTCCCTCCGGCCCAACGCGGTGAATTGCTCGACATCGCGTTGCGAGCAATGGCCAGTCAACCTGAGGATCGGTTCGACGACGTCCCATCCTTTCAGGCTGCGATTCGTGAGTACCGCGCCCACAGTGAGAGCATTGCTTTGGCGGCCCGTGCGTCGGAGACGCTTCAGGAAGGAATCGACTCGGGCCGCTACGATGATTTTGCTCGTGCCGAATTTGGCTTTGAAGAATCGTTGTCGCTTTGGAACGGTAATTCCAAGGCCCGCGAGGGGCTCAATCTGGCACGGATGCAGCACGCCGAAGTTGCCTATCGAAGGGGAGAGTTCGGGCTAGGTCTATCGAAGCTAGATCCCGAAAACCCGGATCACCAAGCGTTGATGGAAAGATTGCGGGCTGGGCAGATGCGGCTAAGGTCGCGTCAAAAGTTGACCAAGATCCTGCAGGTCTCGGTCGCTCTGCTCGCCGCCGTGATCCTGATTGGCGGCCCGATCGCGATGCTGGCTATCAACCGCGAGAAGAATGTGGCCGTCGCGGCCCGCGAGCAGGCGGTCGCCAGCGAGGAGGCCGCAAAGCGCAGCGCCGAGCAGGCCAAACGCAGTGCCCAGGACGAGGCAGAACAGCGAATCCTTGCGGACAAAAATGCTCAAGAGGCTTCGCTCGCGCGAGACAAGGCGGATTATGAGAGCTACGTTTCGCGAATCGGACTGGCCAAGGCGAGGATCGAGCAAAATGAGTTTGATGACGCACGACGCATCCTTGCCGAGCTCAGCGAGCAAAGCGGTCCCGACCGATTGGGGTGGGAATGGAGATGGCTTTGGAACCAAACCAACCAATCGGCGGTGCTGATCGAAAGTGGGGCTCCGGCAGGTGATCTCACCGTACCGCGTACCGGCCCACAGCGTGTTGCCACGGTGATCGACGACGGCTCGATCGTTTGGGTCGAACTGGCTCTCGGCGGCTCGGTGAAGAATCGACACAGGATCGAGCTGCCCGACGGAAGGCATGCCACCGCGGTGGCATTTGCGGGTGAGCGGTTGGAAGGACCCGATCAGCCTTCCCTGATTGTGGGGACGCGCGAAGGAGAGCTGCTTCGTTGGGACTTCGCTACAGCGTCAATTGTCCAGTCCACTGCGGGGCACTCCGATCGAATCAACGCGATCCGGACGACGGCCGACGGTTGGATTCTGACCGCGTCGGACGACCGGACGCTGCGTTTGTGGGACAGCCGTTTGGTCGATCCACTCGCGGTGTGTTGGCACCTTGGCCCGGTCAAGGATCTGGCCGCCCAGTGGCGCGACGGACGATTGCTCGTGATCGCCGCCGAGGCCGAGCGAGGGAGTGGTCGGGTTGCCACATGGAAACTTGATCGTGGCGAGCCGCTGTGGTCCGCCCAGCGGTTGGGTGATTTTCAGCAACATCGACGTCCCGTCCTCTCGGTCGCTCTGGACTCGCACGGCACGCTGGCGGCCTCGGGTGATGTCGGAGGCCAGTGCTTCACATGGAACCCGGACGATCTCAGGCCGACGGATCATCAGAAGGTTGTCGAAGAGGCAATCGAAGCGATCGCTGGTGGCGCAGAAGGCAACGCAGTACAAGGTGACCGCCCGAACAGCGCCCGACGGACCGATCGTGACGAGTTGAGCGACGCGCTATCTGCCGATCGCGAGACGACCATCCGAAGGCTGAGCGATCGCGTCAACGATGAATCCGGCCTGACGCTCGCGGCAGAAGGAACGCCAAGTCCGGCCGAGGTCTCGGCGCACCGTGATGCGGTTCGTGCGATCCGCTTCAGCCCCGATGATTCGATGCTCTTGACCGCATCGGACGACTACACGCTCAAACTTTGGCGAACCGGCAATGGAACCTTGAGCGAGACATTGCGTGGGCACGGCGGTGCAGTACGTGATGCGAACTTCATTGGAAACGACGCGAGGGAGGTGGTCTCTAGCTCCGATGACCAAACGGTACGCCGCTGGGATTTGGCAACAAGTGCGGTTGAACCGACCGTCGAGGGAGAGTCATTCGCTCGTGATGAAGCGCCGCAGCGAGTTCGAAAAGCCCATGACGATGAAATCCTTTCAGCCCGTTGGGATCCGACAGGCCATTCGATTGTGACCGTCAGTCGCGACCACACCGCAACGATCCTCCGCGCCAACCCTAGGACAGCATCGTTTGAGGAGGTTGGAGCTCTGGTCGATCCCAACGATGTATCGCGGCTGTTTGAAGGAACATCGTTCGTTGCGTTGTCGTTGGCCGTTGATCATCGTCGCGGCCGACTGTTCATCGGAAGCGCCGATTCCGCCGTTCGGATTTGGGACCTTGCCCGCGGGACCGAACTAGCAAAACTCGAGGAGACGGGGCTGAACACGTCGTTGTCGGTTTCCCCCGACGGACGCTGGCTTGTCACCGGATCGAGTACCGCGTCGGCATCTGCCATCCTCTGGCGTCTTGACCCGGAAAACCCGATCCGTGTCGAAAAGCAGCACACGATCGATGGACATGCCGAGGCTGTGACCGCGATCGCGATTTCGCCTGACAGCCAGACGTTGGCGACCGCCGACAAGGATGGTCGGCTGATCCTTTGGAACCTGGCGACGGGACGGGCCCTCGGTGCGCCGATTGAGACGCTCCGCGGTTATCGAATCAACTCGCTTGCGTTCTTACCCCATGGGCGGTCGCTCCTGATCGCCAGCGATGACCAACAATTGTCGCGACTCGATCTCGCGTCGCGACAGATTGTCTCGCGAATGAATCACGACGGGGCGGTGACGCAGGTCTCGGTCAGCGACGATGGTTCTCGTGCGGTGACGTTGGCCGAAGGGACCAACGAGCGAGAATTGACGTGGACCGTCACGCTCTGGGATCTGGAGAACTCGGTCGCAACCGTGCTCGATCGCAGTGTCGTCGCCCGCGGTGGCGCGATGCGAAACACCGCATCTGCGGCTCGGATCACAACGGCGAGCCTATCGGGTGAGGGCGATCAGGTACTTGTCGGCACGTGGTACGGCGGCGAGCGTCCGGCGACGCTTGCGATATGGCAAGCCCGTGTGGGTGCCGTGCCCAAGCGAGTTCAGTCCGTCGAATTGCCCCGGCGGTTGGGACGGATCGAAGCCGCACTCGCTCTTCCTAACCAGAAGGTCTTGACCCTCAATGGCGATGCGGGATTTCTGTGGGACCTCAAAACCCTCACGCACACACTCAGCTTTCGGGACAGCGGGGCGATCACGCAGGTGAGCTTCGCGAGCGATGGTCGATTTGTCGCAACGGCGAGTCAAAGCCTCAAGATTTGGGACGTTGCGACGCGGAAGGCGGTCGCGAAGCTCGAGTCGCCGCACTCGGTCGCGATGCGATCAGCGATATTTTCGCCCCTCCCCGGATCGCATCGGTTTGCGACCGGAGGCGAGGACGGTTCAATTAGATTGTGGGACTTCGATCCCGAGACATTTCGGATCGAGATGGTTAGCGAATTGTCGGATCCTTCTCAAACATCTCCCATCCGAAGGCTCGCTATCTCGGCCGATCAGCAGTGGCTCCTTGCCTGTGGCGATACCGGAATGATTAGGCTATGGCGGGTCGACCAGTCAATTCCGCCGGTGATTTACGACGTGCCCGGACCCGACGCAATGACTTCCGCCGCCTTTTCGTCCGATGGGCAGCAACTGTTGGTCGGGGGGGACGATGCGATCGCCAGGCTGTGGGAATTGGTGGAGCGAACGGCCGATGTTGCCCCTCCGACCGTGTTCCGTGGTCACGCCGACCGGATTGAGGATGTCGCCTTTTTGCAATCGGGACGGGAGCCGATGCGCGTATTGACGGCATCTCGAGACAAATCGTTTCGCGTCTGGGATCCCTCTCCGATCACAGGGTCCTCGCTCGAAGGTGACCGGGTCGACCACGCAATGGGTCGAGAAATCCTCACGCTCCGGGGTCATACTCAGGGGCTGACCGCGGTCGACGCTTCGTCAAGCGGAAACCTCATCATGACCGCGGGTCGAGATGGCAAGGTAATCCTTTGGCCGGCAAGTGAACCGTCCAAAACATACACGCCGTAAGCGCGGGCGACGGGATCCCATACCAGCCGTAAGCGCAAGCGACCGGACCGTGAGGATCGTTTTCTGTCCGCATGCTCGCGCATTGCGGCTCGTAATCCATACCAGCCGTAAGCGCTAGCGACCGGACCGTGTGGATCGTGACTGTCCGCATGCTCGCGCATAGCGGCTCGTAAATCCATACCAGCCGTAAGCGCTAGCGACCGGACCGGTGAGATCCGTGACTGTCCGCATGCTCGCGCATGGCGGCTCGTAAATCCATACCAGCCGTAAGCGCTAGCGACCGGACCGTGTGGATCGTGACTGTCCGCATGCTCGCGCATAGCGGCTCGTAAATCCATACCAGCCGTAAGCGCCAGCGACCGGACCGTGAGGATCGCTTTCTGTCCGCATGCTCGCGCATAGCGGCTCGTCGATCATGCCGTTGATCCGAAGCAGGCGACGCTGGGGTCCTGGCTGGGTCGGCAGGCTACTTGCCTTGGAAGACAAGCGACCCGCCCCGGGACGCCAGCGTCAGCCTGCAATGTACTTGCCGCTAACGCTTTCGAAGCTCGGGGACTTCGGCGAGTTTCATGTAGCCGTACATCGCTTGTTCACTGCGGACGATCAGAAACTCGCCTTGCGTCGAGTCCTGCTGGGCGACTTTATTCAGGATCGCTTGGAGTTCCCCGATCGAGGCCGTCGACCAACCGTGCAATCCGATCAAGACGTCACCGACTTGGATTCCGTGCAGCTGCGCGGGAGACCCTTTTTTGACTTCGGTGACATACAGCCCTCCGCGATAGGTCGTCGCGCGTTTGTTGGTGCGTTGAAGCGCGCCGTTGATCCGCTGCATCGCCTGACGGGACACCGGTTGCAAACGCAGACCGATCGCGGCCCAAGCCAAGGCGTGAGGGTCATCACCGACGGTCACCGGAACCGCGTCAACGTTCATTGCGATGGACACCGAATCGCCCTCGCGATCAATGACCAAATCGAGTTGATCGCCCGGCGACAACTCGATCAACGCGAGTCCGAGACCCAGTCGATCGTCGATCGGACGATCGCCAGCACGCG
The DNA here is from genome assembly GCA_041748895.1 of Pirellulaceae bacterium. GTDB lineage: Bacteria > Planctomycetota > Planctomycetia > Pirellulales > Pirellulaceae > UBA6163. The sequence goes on along the minus strand of JBGTCJ010000041.1, from coordinate 7,164 downwards.
TGACGACGTCACCCGATTTCAAGCCGACTCGGGCCGCGGGGCTTCCGGGCGAAACGTATGCCACGCGGACGCCATCGCCGAGGCAAGGTCCACCCTCCGTCCGCATCCCGAGTGACAGCCGATCCTCGTTGTGACTACCGATCATGTCATTGACGATATCGATCGCCTGGTCGATCGGTATGGCAAACGCGATTTGCTGCGCGCCAACCCGAACCGCAACATTGACACCGATGATCTCGCCATGAATGTTTAACAGGGGACCACCCGAGTTTCCGGGGTTGATCCCGGCACTGGTTTGGATCAGGTCTCGGTACTCCTGCGTGTCGTTGACCGGAACGTCGCGGTGCAGCGCCGAGATGATCCCGTCGGTGGCTGTGTGGACGTATCCGAACGCGTTCCCGATGGCGATCACGGGCTCACCCACCATCAGATCGGCGCTGGTGCCCCGCGGGATCGTCTGCAGTGGTTGGTTCACATTGACCTTGAGCAGCGCGAGATCGCTGCGAATCTCCGTGGCCACGACGGTCGCGGTGGTTGTGGTGCCGTCGGCAAGGGTCACGCGAACTTGGTCGACGTCTTCGACGACGTGGTAGTTGGTGATGACGTAGCCTCGCGAATCGACCACGACGCCGGTTCCCATGCCATTGACCTGTCGTCCACCATCGGCCCCAGCCATCGACGCGGCCGTCACGCGGACCGTCTTCTGACCGTGAATGTTGACCACCGCCGGGCTGCAGCGACGAATCGCACGGACGATCGGAGTTTCCCGTTCGTCAGGAGCCACTCGAGTGTCGCGCTTCGGGCGATCCGATTGAACGGTTGGATCGGACTTCGTTCGCTCGATGCTGCGTTCGCTCGACTCGACGATCGCGACCTTCGCCGACTCGTGGCCGACGGCGTCGCTGGCAAGGGTCAGCGATTCGGCGCAAGGCGCGATCGCAGCCATCGCCGCAAGGAGCCCCATCGTTGGGGAAAGGGATTTGCGGTATCGACGCCTTCGGCGCGGGCCACCCGATGAACATTCAGATCGCTGCGGAGCGATTCCGTCCATCGGACGAAGGATACAAAGAAAGCGTCGCATGGAACCCCGCACATCCGTGAGCAAGTCTTCCGCCGAAATGCCAGCGGACGCCCGCTCGGCGTACCGCTGCAGTGACCGGTACGAGGGGTTGCATCGGATGTTCGCGGCGGCATGCTTCAGCAGGGAGATGCGTCCCCGCAAGGTTTACCACGCTTCACACCCGCTTCACAATCGGCAAGAGAGACAAGCCGAAAACCGCTCCGAAAGCGTCCAGCACGACGCACTTTAGGTCAAGCGCCCGTCACCGCACCGGAGCCGAGAAAACCGGGCGAGCGGGAACCGGGTGAAAGCGTGGCCAGGGAACCGTCGGCGGCTTGGACGAATGATTCCCAAAAAGCGAGCAGCTGTCATCGCCCGGAGCGCCCATCTCGGTGCCTTCACAATCGGGACCGTCCAGAGCGAGCAAGCCATCGCCGGGAGACTCGGAAACGGTGCGGCTCGAAGTCGCTGGTCGCTGAGGGCCAAACAGGCCTCCGCGATCCCGAGCGTCGTGATAGCGCTGGCTCGGTATCCCCGGTGCGAGGCATCCGCAGAGGGTTACCAACGCGATTGACCACAGACCGCTCAAGCGGTTCCCGCGGGGTGCGTCGATCGATCGATGGGGCGAAGTGGCAGCAAATCGTAGGAGCATGGCAAAGACCGCGAAGGCGCACGAAGTGAAAGGCGCGGCCCCACTTCGCAACGGATCACCCAATACTCCCCCCTGGCATCTGACATCGACACGGGCGGTCATCGAGCTTGAGTCAAATTCGCGATCACGATGATTTTTTTCCGCGAGAATCCGCGAAGCGCTGCGATCGGGGGCTAAGCGGCCCTCAAGCCAACAACTCCGAGATCACTCGGGCCGGTTCGACGCCGGTCAATCGCTGATCGAGACCTTGCGATTTGAACGTGAAGCGTTCGTGATCGATTCCCAACAGATGCAACATCGTCGCATGCCAATCGCGTATGTGGACGGGATCCCGCACGATGTTGTAGCTGAAGTCATCGGTCTCACCGTAGATCGTACCCGGGCGGGTGCCACCGCCGGCCATCCAAATGGTGTAACAGCGAGGATGGTGATCGCGACCATAATTCTCTCGGCTGAGCTTTCCTTGGCTGTAGATAGTGCGCCCAAACTCGCCACCCCAGATGACCAGGGTAGAATCCAATAATCCGCGTTTCTTGAGATCCTGAACGAGCCCCCAACACGGCTGATCTACGTCGCGGCACTGGCTCGGCAATCGCACGGAGACGTTCGAGTGGTTGTCCCAGTTGTTGTGGTAAACCTGCACGAATCGCACCCCGCGTTCGACCAATCGGCGGGCCATTAGCGCCGTGTTGGCGAACGTCCCGGGTTTCTTCGCCTCATCGCCATAGAGTTCGAAAGTCGACTCCGACTCCTGGTTGATATCCGTCAGATCCGGGACGCTGGTTTGCATCCGAAACGCCATTTCGTACTGTTCGATCCGGGTACTGGTTTCGGGATCACCCAACCTTTCGTAGTTCAATTGGTTCAAGGTATTTAACCCGTCGAGAGTCTGACGGCGAACTGCCGGCGTGACACCGGGCGGGTTGTTAATGAACAGGATCGGATCACCCTTGCTGCGAAACGAGACGCCCGCGTGCTGGCCGGGCAGGTAGCCCGAAGACCACAGCCGAGCCGAGATCGCTTGAAGCTGTTCCTTGTTCGACGGCTCGGCCACCAAGACAACGAAAGTTGGTAGGTTCGCGTTGAGTGAGCCGAGGCCGTAGGAAAGCCAAGAACCGATGCAGGGGCGTCCGGTAACCTGGTTTCCGGTCTGGATGAAGCTGATCGCCGGCTCATGGTTGATGGCCTCGGTGTGCATCGATCGGATGAAGCACATCTGATCAACCATTCTGGACGTGTAGGGAAGCAACTCGCTGACCCACATCCCGCAATCGCCGTGCTGAGCAAAAGAGTACTTCGATGGCGCGATCGGAAACCGCGCCTGCCCACTCGTCATGGTCGTCAATCGCTGCCCGTCGCGAATGCTTTCGGGAAGGTCCTTGTCGTACCAATCGTTCATCGCGGGCTTGTAATCGTAGAGATCCATTTGCGAGGGCCCTCCGACCATATGCAAGTAGATCACCCGCTCGGCCTTGGGCGCGAAGTGCGGCAGCGACGCTAGGCCCGAAATTCGAGAAGCCGCGTTGCCCCTCCCCGATACACTCGAGGCGGGCGCCACGCCCGAGGCCACTGAGTCTCCCAACAGGGTTGCCAGCGCGGCATAACCGAACCCCTGCGCCGTGCCGGTCAAGAAACGGCGACGTGCGAGGAGCTGCGCAGTGGTATCGATTCGATTCATCATTTCGTCAGCACTTCGTCGAGGTTAATCAATTGATTGGCAATCATTGTGTACGCAGCCAACTCGATCGCGTTCAGGTCTTCGGCAACCGGGGTGTCGCCCACACGGACCAACTGCTCGGCATCCTCGGGATTCTTTGCGTAGTGCGAAAGGAGCGCGTCGAGAGACGCCCGAACGACCTCGCTTTCGGCCGCATCGAGTGATCGCGCCAGAAGCCTGCGGGCGATCCAATCGATGCACACATCGGCCTGGCTGGAACGTTGAAGCGCCGTCGTCGCCAAATGCCGAGCGGCTTCGACCAATTGGGGATCATTCAGCGCCGCCAACGCTTGCAGCGGTGTGTTGGTGCGCTCGCGACGCACCGTGCAGACCTCACGACTGGGGGCGTTGAAAATATCCATCGACGCCGGCGGCGCACTGCGTTTCCAGAATGTGTACATGCTTCTTCGATAAAGCGCATCGCCATGATCCTGCTCGTAACTGCGGGTGTTGCTGTTGGGCATCGCCACCGCCTCCCATACCCCTTCAGGCTGGTAGGGTTTGACGCTCGCTCCGCCAATCTTGGGTGAAAGCAAGCCACTCGCCGCGAGGACGTAGTCGCGAACGACCTCGGCATCCAATCGGAATCGCGGTCCCCGCGACAGCAGACGATTCGATGGGTCGAGCCGAAGTTTCGTCTCGGTCGCCAAAGCCTGTTGGCGATAGGTGCTTGAAGACACCATCGTGCGTATCAATCGCTTGATGTCCCAACCCGACTCACGAAAATCGACGGCCAGCCAGTCGAGCAATTCGGGATGGCTAGGAAGTTCGCCCGTGATCCCAAAATCACCGCTGGTGGCAACCAAGCCGGTACCGAAAATTTCCTGCCAGAATCGATTGACTGTGACACGAGCGGTCAGCGGGTTTTCGGCGTCGAGTAACCACTGGGCGAGCCCCATGCGGCTGCGCGGACGATTCTCTCCGAGTCGCGGTAGCGAGGAAGGCACATCGGCGACCACCTTTTCGAGCTGCTGATCGTACTCGCCGCGCTGGAGAACGAACGCCTCGGCGGGTTCCGAACGCTCGGCCATGACGTGGGCGATCGTGCCTCGATTGCGAATGTCTCGATCCTCAGCCTGCAATCGACTTTCCCGCGAGCGCGCGTCTTGGTAGACGGGGTCGTGTCGATCCAGCCACCACGCAAAGAGTTCGTCGGATTGCTCAGTCGTACGATCGGCCGGTGCGATCAAGGCGAGCGCCGCAGCACGCGTTCCCGTAGCGAGGTGGCGTATCTCTTCTGGTTCCAATTGCCGCTGGTAGAGCCGCACATCGTTGACCGATACCCCCGTCGGCGCCGTGCCACCATGACGACCGCCAATCCGCAGTGGCGCGTCGGTCTGGATCGTGTCCGAGAGAGATGCCCGGTGTTCGGCGCGATCGACTCGGAGAATCCCGTCAACAAAGATCTGCAGCCCCGAAGCGCTGCCCGATCCGTCGTAAGTCAGCAGGACGTGATACCATCGATTCGCGTCCAAGGCTTTGCTGGTGACGACCTTGACGGCGTTGTCGGGGAATGCGTGAATGATGTGGCCACCGACGCGGTTGCCTTCGAGCCACAGGTCGAACCCGCGATTGGGCGACCCATCGTTCATCTTGGCAATCACGGCGCCGGTTGTATTGGGGCGGCTGGTTCGAATCCAGGCGCCGTACGAAAACGCCTGGTCGTGTTGGTCGGGCACTTCAACCTCATCCCACTGGATGAACGACTTCTCGCTCAACTGCAACGCCGAGTCGCCCGTGTGACCGGCTCCCCACGAAAGCGGTCCCTCGGCTCGGCGAAACCGTAGGTCCGTTCCGGTACCGAAAACGACGGTTGAACCGCTCCCCTCAACGAGCGGAACATGCCACCGCAACGCGTCGTTCGGAACGGACGAAAAGATGTCATCGCTGTCCAACGCCTTGCTTTCTGTGTCGAATCGCTCACGCCCCGCGGCTTTGGCCGTCTGGAGAGCCGAAGTCGCCTCGACAAGTTCTTGCTGCAAATCCTCGAATCTCTGCCGATCTTCCCTGAGCGGCACCGCAATGATCGGCGGCGTATCGGGTTTGTTCCCGTCGCGAACGGCCTGCGTGGTGTTATTGAAAAATGCCGACAAAGCGTAGAAGTCGTGCTGGGTGAGCGGGTCAAACTTGTGGTCGTGACAGACGGCGCAGCCGGTCGTCAGGCCCAACCAAACCGCCGTGGTCGTTTCGGTTCGATCGCGCGCGTAGAGCACCTTGTACTCTTCATCGATAATGCCGCCTTCATTGGTCGTGATGTTGCAACGGTTGAATCCGGTGGCGACCAATTGGTCGAGGGTGGGTGAGGGGAGTAGATCACCCGCGAGTTGCTCGATCGTGAATTGATCAAACGACAGATTGCGATTGAAGGCATCAATCACCCAGTCGCGATAGGACCACATCTCGCGAAAGTTGTCGAAATGGATCCCATGGGTGTCGGCGTATCTGGCGTAATCGAGCCAGTACCGTGCGCGATGCTCACCGTAACTCGATCGGTCCAGCAAGTCATCGACGTACCGCTCAAAGGCCTCAGGTGATGAGTCTGCCACAAACAAATCGACGCGATCGGGGTCGGGCGGCAGACCGGTCAGGTCGAGTGACAACCGGCGCGCGATCGTCCGGCGATCGGCCTCTGGAGCGGGTTTGAGCCCCACTTCGTCGAGTTTTGCCATCACAAAATGGTCGATCGGACCGCGAACCCAGCTCGGGTCCGAAACATCGGGTAGCGGCGGACGACGCGGTGGCAGGAAGGACCAGTGCGTCTCGTAGGTCGCGCCCTGAGCGATCCAGTTGATCAGCGTTTGCTTGTCCTCGTCGCGAAGGCGCTTGTGCCCCGTGACGGGTGGCATCGCAAGGTCATCATCGGCAGGCAACAGGATCCGACGGATCAGCTCGCTCTGTTGCGGGTGCGACTCATCGATCGCCCCCAGTTCGATGGCAGATTCGCGCTGATCCAACCGAAGCCCCGCCTCTCGCGCCGCGCTGTCGGGGCCGTGGCAAGCGAAGCAATTCTCGGCCAAAATCGGCCGCACATCACGGTTGTACCGAATCTCCGCTGCGGTCGAATCGATCGTGATCGTCGGCTCTACCGCCGATACCCGGTTGCCCAGCGGGGACGCGGCCAGTCCCAGAAGCAACATCGCTGGCGAAGCCAAAACCACGAGTGGGCACGATGAAAAGCGATGCATGAGATGGCGAACCAGGGAGGGGGTGGCAGGCAAGGTGAGCGACGCGTCCCCTAGGAATCGCGTCTGTCTCATTGTAACCCATTGCTCGCTCGATCAAGGGTCAATGGGCGATCAACGGGCCGGGCGTGGGGCCGGGCGATCAAGGGTTATCGGCGTCGGGCGTTTTGGGAGCCTCCAACCAAATATCCTCAGGAACCCCGTAGCGCCGAAGTTCGACCTCACCCTGCCGCACCGCTGGAGCTGCGGCAATGGCAGCTAGAGGGGCACAGCGCTCAAGACACGCGGAACCCTCGACAAACCAGCCTGTGGCCAATGCGTCGCACTCCGCCGCCGTCGGGCCAAGTACAGTTAACGACAACAAATCACCCGCCGGCCAACCGGTTCGCGGGTCGATCACGTGCCCGTAGCGTTTGCCCTGATGATGAAAAAACTGCTTCCCCGAACCGCTGGTGGCCAGCCCCCGATTGATCAAGCGGACGCCACCCAACCGCCGCTTGGGCACCAGCGGGTGTGCGATCGCCACCATCCATCCGTTCCCAGTTCCGGGAAT
>JBGTCJ010000040.1:0-6332 GCA_041748895.1 Pirellulaceae bacterium | reverse complement strand
CGGCCGACGAAGCCCTGCGGAGTCTTGGAACGCAGTCTCGAATTGTTGGGAGTCCCCTACCAGGTGCTCGGTCAAGCGGCCACGAATTGGAAGAATCGGGACAAACTGTCTTCGATCGCGGACGCGCTCAATGCGATTCAGACGCCTTACGTGATCGGCGCCGATTCGGCAGATGTCGTTTGGCTCGATGATCCGATGATCGCGGTCGAGCGTTTTCGCCAACATTTCACTTGCCAGTTGGTGTTCAATTCGACGGGTTCGAGGTGTTGGCCGGACCTGCCCGATTTGGTTGCTTTCCAGAGCACGCTTCCCATGGCTGCGGTTGTTCAAGGGCGGCACTGGATCAATTCGGGATTGTTTATCGGTGCGACATCGTTCTGCCGTGAATATTTCAGAGACCTCGCCGCGGCCGAGCCGGTTGCCGGCTTCGAAAATTCGGATCAAGCCGTCGTGATGCGAACCTGGCCAAGGTGGTATCCCCATGTCCAGGCGGATTATCTTTGCCAATTGTTCCAGTGGTTCAACGAGGACCCCGACGTGATGGTGCTGCATCGTCCTGATGCGAAACGCCAACGGCAGCTGAACGCCTGGGTCCGACCGCTGGCGATGCCCGCGACCGGCGTCGAAGTGGGCGTGTTCCGCGGCAACACGTCGGAATCTTTATTGCGCAATTTCTCCGAGCTGAAACTTTGGATGGTGGACCCCTGGCGGCCTTATGTTGGCCAAACGGTACTGGATGCCGAGGACCAGGCCAGCTTCGACCGAAACATGGCGGCGGCCGTTCACTGGACCGAGTTTGCGGCAGATCGTCGCCACGTCCTTCGGGAGCCCTCGCTCAAGGCGGCGGAACGCTTCTCGGCCGATTCGCTCGATTTCGTCTTTCTCGATGGCAATCACCTCTATGAGCATGTGTTCCAGGACATTCGCGCCTGGTGGCCCAAGGTCCGTCCCGGCGGGCTGTTGACCGGTCACGATTACGGTGTCTACCGAGACAAAGGCGGTCAGTGGGGCGTCCAACGTGCCGTTGACGAATTCGTCGCCGCGACCGATCGAGATCTCACCCTGGGGGAGGATGGGATGTGGCGAGTCATCAAATGAGCGGCTGGCTCATGGGCTCGACGTGGTCGGGAAACGAGTCCAACCACGCGGTCACGATGGCGAGCCGTTACGAGGACGGAGGTTTTGCCTGAGGTTCAGCAGCAGTGGCGACCTTGGCCGGGGGATCGCCCGGGGTGGAATCGTTTGGTGTGGGAGCGTTTGTTGGGGGATCCTCGAGCGGCTGGCCGTCCGGTCCGATCGCGATCACCTGCACCGAGACATCCATCCGTTGGAACGCACCGGAGGGCCCCTCCCAACAGCCGGAGATCGGCGCGGCCCGCTCCTGAGCCCGTTCGACGGCAACCGAAATGTGTTCGCCGCCGGCCAGTTTGTTGTTGGTCGGATCAAATCCGCGCCAACCGGCGCCGGGGAGGTAGATTTCGGTCCAAGCGTGTGTCGCCCCATGTTGACCGGCGGCCATTTGGATGTAGCCGGTGACAAATCGGGCTCCAAAACCCCAATGTCGCGCCGCTTCCATCATCAATACCGCGTAATCGCGACACGAACCGCTGCCAAGCGATAGGGTTTCGTGGGGTAACTGAACGCCGGCATCATGGCGCTCCTTGTACTGCAACGACTCGTAAATATGCGTGTTGAGGCGGGTGAGCAACTCAAACGTATCGACCAACTGACCAGGGACGTAGAGCTGATCCAGCCACTCGCGGAGAGCCGGCCCATCGTACGGGTAGCTCGGAAGGCGATAGGGTACCAGCGGAATTTGCTCCTCGGGCGAATACTGAAATGGAAACTGTTTTGCCGCCGGGTCGATGATGCACGCGATGGGGATTTCATCGTAGATGTCGACATCAATCTCGACGTGCAGACTCAGCAGGGATGCAGGCGAAGCGAAGGTGACGATCGCGACCGAGTTACCCTCGATATCTCGAACCCACTGCACCGACGCCGCGGGCTCAATATTGACCACCGATTTGACAATTCGAACATCATGGCCCTCACGCGGTCGCATCAGCACGCGATGGGGACCGAAGCTTACGGATTCGGAGTAGTGGTACTGGGTCGTGTGGATGATCCGGATACGTTTCATGCATTTCCCTGCAAATCGGCGAGGCTGGCCAGCACACATTCAACGTGCCGGCTGAGATACAAAGAGGCCCAAGCCCAGACGAGACCGCATCAAAGCAAATACGAAGGGCTTTGAAAGCTGTTGCGGCGAAACCGCTCGTGAGCTTCCTCGACCGCGGCCAAATCCATTGGTTCGCATTTCGTGGGCGAGTGTAACAGAAGCGATGGCAGGTTGGCCTGCAATCGGAGGGCACGCTTGGGAGATGAATACCTAACCGGTCGACTCCTGAAACCCGCCGCCTTCCGATTCGATCGACGGTCTTTCGCGATCGAACCACAGGGCCGGGTGGTGAACGGCTCACTCACCCGGCCCAATTCAGACGCCTTGGTGCCGGTCGAGCTTAGCGGTCTGTTCTCGGCTGGCTTCTGATATCGACGTTGCCATCGTTACTGCGGAGGTCGCTGCGGTCCGTCTGCGGGCGCTCGACCCCATACCGGCTGTCCCATTTCTGGTGAACGGCCGGATCATTCAGATTGGGCCAGTTGTCCTGATCGAACCCTTCCGCCCGATCGAGCCTGTCTTGCGTAACGTCGAGCACCATCACATAGGCGCCACGGTCGTTGGGCGCACGCTGAAACTGGAACGATTCGAACGGGACCGCAAACAGCTTGTCGCCGAAGCCGAGGAATCCGCCGTAGGTGACCGCGGCGTAGCGAAGCTTGCCTTGGCCTGCATCGAGAACCAAATCATCAATCTTGCCGACTGAGTCCCCCTGCCGGTTCTGCAAGTTATGCCCAATCAGGTCGCTGGCTTTCACCGCCTGACCACTGGGCACACTTGGCGAAGTCGTTCCTCCGCGCGCTGCCATCGCTTGGCGATCAACGCCGTAAAGCGAGTCGAGCCGCTGAGTGTAATTCGTGTCGGCGAAATTAGGCCAATCGCTGTCTTCGAAACCCTCGGCTGCTTTGACCCGTTCTTCCGAGACGTTGAGGATCATCGTGTAGTCGTCGGCATCGGCCGAGTCACGGCGAACTTGAAAGGCTTCGAACGGAACCGCGTACAGTTTGTTACCCAAACCGAGAAAACCGCCGTAGGTGACGGTGACGTATCGGATGTCACCGTTGGTAGGATCGATGACGATGTCATGGATGTCACCAACATGATCGCCCTGAGCGTTTTCGAGCCTGGTGCCCTTGAGTTGGCTGGCACGCACCGCCGTGCCGTGGGTCTTGCTGTCCAGATTTCCTGCTTGAGCCACTGAGCCTTGCAGTGGATCCTGCGTTTGGGTCTGGCCCTGTGCCGGTAGCGGCTGGGGGGCGGTTTGCCGTTCTTGAGCCGTCGCCGACGACATCGCGAAACAGGCCAGGACGCCCGCCGTGGTGAATGTGCGTTTCATTTTCTCTTGTCCTTCGATTGGAATCGGATTGCCTCTGCGGCGGTTGCCGCTCGGAAACCGAGTTTTGCACGTCGCGTGCCAACGGACGTACCTCTCGAATGGATGAAGAAGGCACACGGTAAACTGCGGCCATTTTCCACAAAAAGGATACCGTTTGATCGGACGGCGGCCCGCATGAGGGGGAGGATGCGCTCCGGTGCGCGATCGGCGTTCGCGAAGCCCGGTTACCGACCAGCCGCCGGCGACTCAGTAGGACCTCGCCAGCTCGCTGACTTATTTTGGCCCGTGAAGTCTGGCCCCTGAAGTTTGTTCCGTGAAGTTTGTCCCGCTGAGCTCAATTCCTGCACCGCACTGGCATCGACTCTTCACGATCTTTGTCTTTCAATCTCTGCCCGTGTGAGCGCTACGCTTGGGAAATCGAAATGTGTTTGGCGATGTAAGCCGGCTCACCCATCCGGGCGAGCAAATCGAGTTGCAACTCCAACCAGTTCATGTGCTGCTCTTCATCCAAGACGATCTTTTCAAATAGCTGTCGCGTTCCAATGTCGCGGTCCTCGTTGGCTTGGATCGATGCGGATGTGTAGAACTCGATCGCTTCCTGCTCGTCAGCAAGATCGGTTTCAAACATTGTCTTCAGTGACTGCGCCCGCACAGGGAGCTTTTCCAGATTCAGCTTCGGATCGCCTTTCAAGAAAAGAATCCGCACCAAAAACTCTTCCGAGTGCCCCAGCTCCTCTTGCATTTCCTGGCGCATTTGAGTCGCCAGCAGCCCCAAGCCCCAATCATCGAGCACACACGCGTGAAGTTGATACTGGTGCATCGCGGTCAGCTCCATCGACAGCGCGCGTTGAAGGTTATCGATCGTCGCGGTTCTTGCCATTGCGGTAACTCGGTTTTTGGGTATGCGGTCTGTTAATTCTTCTGAGAACGCCAGTTTGGATTTGCTGAGGGCGTGTGGGCATCGATTGCTAAACGATCGCCATCCGCAGCCTTGGATCGCCACCGACCTCTTGGTCACAGGATAACGGTTCTTGCGATCATGAAGATCGCGACCAGCACAACGGCGCTAGCGAACGCCATTTGAAGCGTTGGCCCCTTGAGTCGTTTGGCCACTTGCCCACCGATCCCCATTCCGACCACACCACCGACCATGAACAGCAACGTCGTCTCGAGCGAGAGGGAACGTCCCGAGGCCAGGAAGGAAGCCACTCCACTGATGCTGATCAAGACGACAGAGAACAAAGAGGTGCCAACCGCGCGGTGAATTTCCATCCCACTGAACAACACGAGCGCGGGGACAATCACAAATCCACCGCCGACGCCGAACATCCCTGACAGGATGCCGGTCATCAGTCCCAGGATCGCCAACAGCCGAGCACATTGGGACGTCAACCGCAGCGTTCCGTCCTCGTCTCGTTGACACGCCGAACGATCGCTTGAGGGCTCATTTTCGGTGATGCAGACTCCCGTTGCCAACTTTGGGTTGCGAGCTTTCGCCCACATCTGCCAAGCGATGATCAACATCAGGCAGGCGAACATCACCAGCAACAGGTTCTCGGGAAGAAGCGTCGATAGGTAGGAACCGAGTGGCGCACCGACCACACCAGAAACGGAAAACAGCAATCCCGTTCCTACCTCCACCTCCCGTCGCACCCAACGCGGTACCACACCGACGAGCGCCGTGCCACCTACTGCGGCGAGCGAAATCCCCACGGCTTCGCGGGGCGCGACGCCCAGACCGTAAACCAGTAGCGGCACGGCGAATACTCCGCCGCCGCCACCGGTGAGGCCCAAGGCGAAACCGACCAAGGCACCGAAAAGAATCGTCAGCACGACCATCATCCAAAGTCCTTGCAGCGATTCCATCTGGTATCAAGCCATATCATCTTCGTCTGAACCGGCATGACGTGACGCCGTGCGGTTCTCCAAAGCGCCGATGTGAGCGAGCCTATTCACGCTGGCTGTGCAGGTTTACGCTTGTGTGGAGTCAGTGGACGTGTCGAGCGACTGCGCGGGAACGCCGCTTTCGGTGCCGACGAGCTGTTCGAATTTTGAGAGCCGAATCGCTTCAAATCGGATCTCCGGGTTTTCTCGCTCGATGAACTTGGTGTCCCACTCGGATTGCAGCAGCACGGCGTCATGTCCGTATTGATCGCGAACGACTTTGCCCGAGTAGGGTAATTGGACCGCCGCGATCTGTTCGGGAGTGCCGGTCATCCAACGCGCCATCTTGTAGGGCCTCCACGAGAGGCTCGTTTTCGTGTTGTACTCAGTTTCTAAACGGAATCGGACGACGTCGAATTGCAACTCGCCGACGGCGGCGAGGATCATTTCACGCCGGGTCGCACGGGCGTCGTAAAACACCTGGATTGCCCCTTCTTCGACCAATTGTTCGAGCCCGCGATCAAACTGCTTTCGCCGCGAAGTGTCCTCGCAATTGAGCACCGCAAAGAACTCAGGTGAGAATTGAGGTAGCGGTTCGTAATGAATGGGGTCGCCCTGACAGATCGTGTCGCCCAATTGAAATTCGCCCGGGTTGACCAGTCCGATGATGTCGCCGGGGTACGCCTCGTCCATCGTTTGACGATCCTGGCCGAATATTTTGAGCGCCCGAGGAAGCCGGAGTTTTTTCCCCGTTCGCGCGTGTAGCGCTTCCATGTCGCGTTCGAACCGGCCTGCGCAGACTCGAACAAACGCGACTCGATCACGATGACGTGGATCGAGATTTGCTTGAATCTTGAACACAAAACCAGCGAACTCGGAGCGGCTTGCGGGAATCGGACCGATGTTGCTTTCGCGATCACTTGGCGGTGG
>JBGTCJ010000039.1:0-5734 GCA_041748895.1 Pirellulaceae bacterium | reverse complement strand
CCCCAAACCACCTGTCACCGCCGCGCTGATGATGATGTGACGAGAAAGCGGGTCGAGCTTTTGAGGGGACATGGGTATCACAACGAATCGAATCGGTTCATGATTGCAAGTCGGTCCGGTCGCTAGCGCTTACGGCTGGTATGGCGTAGCACAACGAATCGGTTCACGATTGCAACAGACTCTGCACCGAGCCGATCAAGCGATCCATCGGGAACGGCTTGCGGATGTAATCGCTAACTCCGAGAAGTTCCGCGTAAGCTTTGTGGCGACTTCCTTCGTTACCGGTGATCATCACCACGGGCAACGGTGTATCTCGCACGCGGCGCAGTTTTTCAAGAACGAGAAATCCGCTGCGTTTGGGCATCATCATGTCCAAGATCATCAAATCGGGATTCTCGCGTTCGGCCAACGCAAGTCCTTGGTTTCCGTCGCGCGCGACCACGACTTCGAATCCCTCTCCCTCCAGCGCGTAGCGAATCGATTCGATGATCTCAAAATCATCGTCGACGATCAGGATCTTCTTCCGCTTGTTGGCTTCCGAATCGACCATGCTTGGGCTTGCTTCGTGAACGACTTGGGATGCGACTGGTAGGGCGACTGCTTCCCGGCATCGAGGGCGGGATCGTGGCGAAGGAACTTAGGGAACCGAACGGCCTGCGATCGAACCGACCATGGCCACCTGGCATCAATGTACGTTCCGCAGCGCCCTGGCGACAGACCGGGACGCCGCGTCGACCGCCGCTCGCGTCGGTGGTGCCTAAGCGCAAATTTTGATCACTTGATGAAATATCGCTGCAAGAGACAGGCTCGGTGGGAACGTGCCACATTCGCGCGCGCCATCTGCCCCGATTGCTCTGCCGCATCGATGAGGGGATCGAAGATCGATCGATACTTTTCGAGCGAATCACAGCCCACATCCCAACCCGCCTTCATCAGCCAGTGGTAGCGTGTCGCCTGATCGGGCTGCTTCTGCGAGATCTGCTCGAGCCAGTAGTCCGCGATCGCGTCTCGCCAGGGACCGCGACCCGCGCCGTAGCCGTGTCCCGAGATCGCAGCGAGATACGCGGCCGGCAATGCGTCGACGCGGTCCATTTGGATCAGATTGGCAACCGAGAATTTGGCGGCGCGATCGGACTCAAAGTGGGTGCGAAACCGGATTGCCTGGTCGGTAAAGACCGATGACATCGCGCCCCGAACGAAACACGACGCTGCCAGATCCATCCGGCCATCTCGGCGGGCCGCTGCGCCGCCGATGTCGTGTACCCAACCCAGGTCGGGCCTTTCCACCGACATCACATCGCAATGACGTTGCGCCGCGGACCAATCCTGAGCCGTCAATTGTTCGGGGGTCAATTGCCAACGCTGGCAAAGGAGATCCCGCACCGAATCGGGGAGGTTTCGCTGCGGGTCAAAAATCCACCGGGCCGCGTCGTATTCCCAATCGGCACCAAACTCCGCAGCTTCCATCGGCGTCAGACGTCGACGCAACTCGCTTTCGAGTGCCGTCAGCACACAGGCGCAACGGACAGGGATTTCCGCCACCTCGTGTCGAAGCAAGGTCGGCGCGATCTCATCGAGATCCTGATCGGCCTTCAGCAGCGCACGCAACTCGGTGGGCAAATGTTGCAATGCCCACTGGACGAGCGGTCGCTGCTCAATCGGTAATTCGCCTCGACGTGCCGGATGCGACGCGGCGGGGATGGCGTGTCGCTGTCGTCTCCCTGGAAGCCGATCCGCCAGCACATCGAAAAGAATGGCCTCTGGCAAAGATTTTCCGTAGGGGAGCCAATCGCCACCGCCGTGATACCAGTAGACGATCTCACCCACCGTGTCGTTGGCCGCAATTTTCGCGCATAGCCAATCACCGAGGCGATTCCCAACCAACGGCAGCAGGTCGGGTGGCATGAGCGCCGGCCAGACGACCTCGGGCGCCCGTTCGAGAAGCACCTCGGGCGAAACCGGTTCGTCAAACTCACCACCTCCCGCGCCGTCGCAGACGCCACTATCGAACCAATCGACCAACTCGGGCGAGAGCCGCAGCGAATAACGCTGCGCAATGGCGTCGGACCAACGCGATGGACTGGCACCGGCAGCGTTAATGGGATCAACCAACGTCAAACGGGAGGCGAGCTCAGTAGTCACGGTGGGCGTTCACGGCGGGGAGATGTCTGGAATGATCATCGTCTTCGAAACATAGCTCCACTTCAACGCCGAGCCAGATTAATCGCCGAAATGCCGTGCTCGCAATGTCGTTCCGCCACGCGACCGGCAGTGACCACGTCACGGGAATTCTCGCGGCTGAAAAAGCCGCAAAAACCACCTTGTCACCGCAGGCCGCCGAAACCTAAAAGTCGTCGTAGAAATCCGTTACCCATCCCCCAATTGCGTGAGCCAGTCCATCCATGGCTGATTTCTTGAACCTCGAAGCGCTCGCCGCCGCAAATCTCGTGACGGATCCCTTCGAATACGTCATTGTTCCGCGATTCGTTCCTGAATCGGTGCTTCACCGTATCGCGCCGGATTACCCGCAAATTGCCAAGGGCGGCAGTTTCCCACTGCACACGCTCAGCTATGGAGGCGAGTTTGCGGCGCTTTGCCGCGAGCTGGAAGGCGATGAGTTGCGTGCCGGCTTCGAGTCGAAATTCTCGATCGATTTGGGCGACCGACCAACCACGCTCACCGTTCGTGGCCGCTGCCGACCGAAAGACGGCAAAGTCCATACCGATAGCCGATCAAAATTGGTCACCGTGTTGGTCTATTTGAACGAAACGTGGAGTGACCAGGGTGGGAGGTTGCGGCTGCTGCGAAGCAACGACATTGACGATGTGATCGAAGAAGCGCCGCCTGAGTTGGGCACGATGATCGCTTTCATCAATCGCGAGAACGCGTGGCATGGGCACATGCCGTTTGACGGCGAGCGACGCGTGTTGCAACTCAATTGGGTCGTCAGCGATGCGGCCGCGCGCCGCAGCGATCGGCGTCACGGTTGGTCCGCCTGGATGAAGAAATGGATGCCCGGGCGCGCCGCCTAGCGATTGTTGCCAACGCTATCGACGAACCCAGCCCAATCGATCGGGCGATTCTCGCACTGACGTTGACAGTCAGCCCCGGGCAGTCTTACAACGGCGATCCGACGACGTGGCGAGTGCGAGTTCGCTTCGTCTGAATGATCGCCTCGGAGAGACAAGCCATGAATCGCCTCAACCTGTTGGCCTTGCCCACGGATCCCGCGTCTTCAAGTGCCGTCGAGAGGCGCGAGCGAGCGGATCAAGCGGCTGGCACCCAAGCTTCCTGCGAGCCCCTCGCGCCCACTTGGCTCGCCTCGCCGAATTCGGGATTGGCGCCGCGGGTTCAACCTTGTTCGTTCTTCTTGCCCGCTCGCTACGTTGCTAGCTACGCCTACCCGCTGATCGTGTGGCTGCATCACGACGGTCACAACGAGAATCAGGTCCGGCAAGTGATGCCGCACATCAGCTGTCAGAACTACGTCGCCGTTGGTCTCCGCGGTACCCGAGCGGCTGATCCGGTTGGGCACGGCTTCGATTGGTCGACGTCGACATCGGCGTCAGCAATCTCTCGCGCGACCGATGCGGTTTGGCAAGCGATCGATGTGGCCCGTGATCGCTATTCGATTCACAGCGATCGTATTTTTTTGGCTGGATACGGAAGCGGCGGAACGATGGCGCGGCGGATCGCGCTGCAGCACGGCGATCGCTTCGCCGGTTGTGCATCGCTCGGAGGACGTTTTCCCAAAGGTGGAAATGTTTTGGGGAACCTCGCGGCCGCGCGAAGGCTGAGGAACTTCTGGGGTGTTGCGATCAATCACCCGCTGACAACGCCGCTCGATTTCGAACGAGATATGGCGATGGCTGCCGATGCTAGATTGAAGTTCGACGTCCGCCGGTACACGACGTCCGACGAGATGATGTCCGAGGTGCTGCGAGACGTCAACGTTTGGTTGATGAGTATCGTCACCGGCAACCCGTTGCAAAACCCATCGACGCAGTGGGACACTGTTCCCGTGGCATTTTCGGCCAATTGAGCGTCCTGTTGATGCTCGATTGAATCGGCACTGGGCCGCCGCCGAATGCTCGACGTGGTCAACGGCGCTTTCTAATTCTGATGGTATCCGAGCCCGATTGGGTCTTTCGAGTTCGCGATCTGACCAAGGTCTACCCGATGGGAGATGTCTCGGTCCACGCGCTGCGAGGGGTGGACCTCGATGTCAGCGAGGGTGAGTTCATGGTCATGCTCGGCCCGAGCGGGAGTGGCAAATCGACGCTCCTGAACATGCTGGGTGGGTTGGACATTCCGACTGCCGGGACGATTCACTATCGGGATCAAGAACTGACGTCGGCGACGCCCAAGCAGCTCACGCTTTATCGCCGTCGTTCGGTCGGCTTTGTTTTTCAGTTCTACAATCTGATACCGAGTCTCACAGCAACCGAAAACGTCGCGCTGGTGACCGATATCTGTGATTCGGGAATGTCACCGCAGGAAGCGCTCGAGCGGGTCGGCTTGGCCGACCGCGGCGACAGTTTCCCATCGCAGTTATCCGGCGGCCAGCAGCAACGGGTCGCGATCGCAAGGGCGATCGCCAAACGTCCCAAGGTTTTGCTTTGCGACGAACCGACCGGCGCCCTGGATATCAGCACCGGGATCGGAGTGCTCGATGCGATCAGCGCGATCAATCATTCACTCGGGACCACCACGATCGTGATCACACACAATGCGGCAATTGGCAACATGGCCGACCGTGTGGTGACGATGCGCGACGGGCGAATTGCCGAGGATTTACGAAATTCGCAGAAACAAGCGGCGCGGGAGTTGAACTGGTGACACCGCACACGCCCGCTGCAATGCGGCGGTGGCTCGCCTTCGTGCCGCGAACGGCGATACGGTCTCTGGATCGCAAACTCATTCGCGAAGTTCGCGAATCGGCGGGCGCCTTGCTGGCGATCCTAATGGTCATCGCGGCGGGAGTCGCCGTGTTCGTGATGGCGCTCAGCACGCTCGCATTCCTGAATAGCACCCGGCAGGCCTACTACGACCGATACCAGATGCCGCACGTGTTCGGCTCACTGAGCCGTGCGCCCGAGCATGTTGCCGAGGAGATCGCGAGAATCCCGGGTGTGGCGAGGGTGCAGACACGAGTGGTTGCCGACATCACGATCCGCGTGCCCGGACTTGATGAACCGGCGTCGGGTCGAATGGTTTCACTGCGAGCCGATGACCTGTCGAGTCGCGGGAAGCAGTCCGTCGTTCCGGGGCGGCGGAGCCTTTCGGCGATTCATTTGGTCAAAGGTCGATTGCCCGATTGGGACGCGCCGGATGAAGTGGTCGCCAGCGAGGCATTCTTCGATGCCAATCAGCTCTCGCTGGGCAGCACCATCGACGGCCTGCTGTGCGGTCGTTTGCAGTCGATGCGCGTCGTCGGTGTGGCGTTGTCGCCGGAGTACGTTTTTCAAATCCGCCCGGGTGACTTTCTCCCCGATGATCGCAGGTTTGGCGTGTTTTGGATGTCGCGTCAACACCTGGAGTCAGCGTTCGATATGCGGGGCGCCTTCAACGATGTGTCGTTGCGTGTGATGCGTGGCGTTTCCTTGGAACCCGTGATCGAGCGGCTCAACCAAATCCTCGAACCGTACGGTGGCGCTGGGGCATACGATCGCAGCGACCAATTGTCGGCCCGCTTTCTTGACGATGAAATCAAGCAGCTGAGAGCGACCGGGCT
>JBGTCJ010000038.1:0-5707 GCA_041748895.1 Pirellulaceae bacterium | reverse complement strand
GCTTTGGGTTTCCCGCGGCGATCCGTCCCTTTGCTGAATCGTCGCTACTTCGCGCCGCGATTGTCTCGTGCGTGCTGCTGCTGATGGGGCTGACGCTTCATCCGGCGGCGTTGTCCGGAAGCGTGAGGCGTCCATGGCCGGCCTTGCTCGCGATTGCGGTTAACGTTTTTGTGGTTCCGCTGGTCGCGATGCCAGCGCTTTGGATCCTACCTCCGGAGTTGGCGGGCGGGTTGATCGTCGCCGCATTGGTCCCCTGCACGTTGGCGTCCTGCGTCGTTTGGACGCGAAAAGCTGGTGGTGAGGAGGGCGTCGCTCTGATCGTCAGCGTTGTCACCAACCTCGGGTGCTTCATTGTTGCTCCGATTGGTCTTGCGCTGTTGCTCTCGCAGACCAGCTCGATCTCCGCGACCGAGCAGGCGCGAAGCCTCTTGATGATTGTGGTCTTGCCGCTGCTGGCCGGTCAGTTGCTGCGACGACTGGGCCTTGCCGTTTGGGCCGACCAAAATCGTTTGCGGTTATCGATCTTGATGCAGTTGGGGATTCTGATCATGGTCGCATTTGGATCGGTCGCGTCGGCGGACCGGATGGCGAGCCAGCAAGCCCTCGGGGCGACCGGC
Organism: Pirellulaceae bacterium; assembly: GCA_041748895.1. Taxonomy (GTDB): domain Bacteria; phylum Planctomycetota; class Planctomycetia; order Pirellulales; family Pirellulaceae; genus UBA6163. Next base: position 5,090 of record JBGTCJ010000038.1, on the reverse strand, counting down.
CCCGCGGTGGTTTGGATATTGGCGACGTTGGTAGCCGCGGCGATGATCCACTGCATCGCCGCGGCCGTCGCGTGGTACGCTGCGAAGCTGATGCGAGCGACTCGCGGCGAGATGATCGCGGCATCGATTGCGGGCAGCCAGAAAACACTGATGGTGGGCTTGCAGTTGGCGCTCGATTGCGGTGTCAGCGTGTTGCCGATGATCTTCTACCACGTCGGCCAACTGCTGATCGATACGGCGCTCGCTCGCCGCTGGGCTCGACAATCTCGAGAACTTCGCGACCCCCAAAAAGAAACCTCATGAATCACGGACTTGCATCAGACGCCTGGTCAAACGCCGCGTACCGAGAAGCCGTCGCCTTGGCACGACGGGACCGACTTCGTGAGGCGATTCTCAAGGCCGAGATCGATGCGCTGCTGGTGACGGATGAGATCAACGTTGGCTACCTCAGCGGATTCAGTGGTGACAGCAGTTACGTGCTTGTCAGCGCCGTGAAGGGTGGGGACCTAATTCTCAGTGATCGACGTTACGAAACGCAGCTCGCCGAAGAGTGTTCGCAGTTGCCGGCGCTGGTTCGCGGTCCGGATCGGAAGATGACGGATCTCATTGAGCAGGCGGTCTCCGCGAGCCGAGTGTCGCGGTTAGGCTTCGAGGCGGTCGCGGTCAATTGGGACTTGCACCGCCAGTGGGTCGATCGGTTGAAGTCGATCGAGTGGTTCCCGGCGCCCGATTGGGTCTCGGCCTTGCGGATGATCAAAGACGATCACGAGATCCGATGTCTTCGCCGTGCCGTGTGGATCGCGGAGCGGACGTTCGAATCGATCCGGGCAAGGCTTCGTCCGGACTGGACCGAGCGGCAGGTGGCTCAGGAGATAGAAGTCACGATACGCGATTTGGGCGGCGACGGATGCGGCTTCCCGCCGATCGTTGCGTTCGGCGCATCGGGCGCATTGCCGCATTATCGGCCTGGACGTTTTGCGCTGGGCGAGTCCGCGACGATCTTGCTCGATTGGGGGGCGAAATTGAACGGCTACACCAGCGACTTAACGCGAACTTTGCACCTTCTGAACGATCCACCCCGTGGTTTTGAGGCAGCCTACGAAGCGGTGCTCGCCGCACACGCCAAAGCGGTTGAGACGATTCGCGACGGGGCGTTGGCAAAGGATGTCGATGCTGCCGCGCGACAGGTATTGATCGACGCTTCGCTCGGCGACCAGTTCAAGCATGGGCTCGGTCATGGCATAGGTTTGAGGGTTCATGAGGCCCCTCGCTTGGGCGCGACCAGTGACGAGACGCTCGCGGCGGGCATGGTGGTCACGGTCGAACCGGGCGCCTATTTGGAGGGCCAGTTCGGCATTCGGATCGAGGACGATGTGCTGGTCACCGCCAATGGATGCGAGTTGCTCTCGAGCCTCCCCCGAGATTACGCGTCGATGTCGTTTGCTCTCTAGTGGCGTACGGTAGCAAGAGTGGCTGGCCCACGTGGCGCGATGCCTCCCCAGAGCCGATTCACTCACTCCGATCGGGCCGTCACATTTGCATCCCGCAGCGATCGATAGCCACCTTCCGATCGAGGCTTGAAAAAGTTCAACTGGAGGACAAAGGCCGCCCTTCGTTTCGGCGGTCGTTGTTCACCCATTGGAAGGAAATGACCGATGTCGGACGTCGCCCCTCCCTGCGTTGACGAAGTTCAGGTTCGGCTGCCTGACGGAACGCTTCAGAACCATCCGGGCCAGCGTACACCGCTTGAGATTGCCAAGGGCATAAGCGAGGGGTTGGCGCGCGCCGTGATCGCCGCCGACGTATCGGGCAGGGTGGTCGATGCAACGCGACCACTCGGTGAATTGGTCGACGATGGAACCGCCGAGCCGTTGTCGCTTCGGCTTTTGACCAGCAAAGATCGCGAAGCGCTCGACGTCCTCAGGCACTCCGCGGCACACGTGATGGCGCGTGCCGTGATGCGGCTCTACGAAGGTGTTTCACTCGCTTTTGGGCCGACCACCTCGGGCGGGTTCTACTACGACTTCGATCTGCCGACGAAAATCAGCGAGGACGATTTCGAAAAGATCGAAGCCGAGATGAGGGCGATCATCAAGGCAAAGGAACCCTTCGAGCGGGTGCTGCTGGGTCGCGATGAGGCCCGGCAATTGTGCGGCGATCTCAAGCAGGATTTGAAGGTCGAGCACATCGACACGGGGTTGGCCGCGGAGTCCACCGTGAGCATTTATCGTCAAGGCGAGTTCGTTGACTTGTGTCGGGGACCTCACATCCCCGATGCAGGTCGGATCAAGGCGGTCAAGCTATTGAGCGTGGCCGGCGCCTACTGGAAGGGTGACGCGTCGGGACGTCAATTGCAGCGGCTCTATGGGACGGCTTTTTTTGACAAGCAGGAGCTCGACGAACACCTGGCTCAGATCGAGGAAGCGAAACGACGTGACCATCGCGTGTTGGGCCGCAAACATGGCCTCTTCGCGATCCACGCCGAAGTCGGTCAGGGCCTTTGTCTCTGGTTGCCCAAGGGGGCTCGTGTTCGAGTCACGCTCGAGGAGTTTTTGCGAAAGGAGCTGCTCGGTCGCGGATACGACCCGGTATTTAGTCCGCATTTGGGTCGGGTCGAGCTCTACGAAACCAGCGGGCACTTCCCCTATTACCGAGACAGCCAATTCCCGCCGTTATTCGGCAGCGAAGCGGGGGGATTGATCGACGCTTGGAGCCGACGACTCGAAGACGCGACGCTGACCAAGGATGCCGAAGATAAACTGATGGCCGCCGCCGAAGTACTCGGCGTGTCGTTGCCCGCGTACAAGCCATCGGCATCGGCCGAGGCGCGGCGAGCGGTGCTGCACGAGTGGCAATCGGCCAATGAGCGTTACTTAGTCAAGCCGATGAATTGCCCGCATCACTGCCACATTTTTAAGGCTCAGCCCCGCTCGTACCGACAGCTGCCGCTGCGATTGTTCGAGTTTGGCACGGTCTACCGGCATGAACAGACCGGTGAGCTCAACGGCATGCTGAGAGTTCGAGGGCTGACTCAGGACGACGCACATATATTCTGCACTGCCGATCAGGTCGAGCAGGAATTTCGCGCCACGATCGAGTTGACCCAGTTCGTTCTGGAGTCCGTCGGGCTCACCGACTACCGAGTTCAGTTGTCTCTGCGTGACCCGTCGAGTGACAAGTACGTGGGTAGTCAGGAGAATTGGAATCGAGCCGAAGGCGCGCTTCGCGGCGTGCTGGAGGACAGTGGCCTCGACTTCGCCGAGCAACCGGGGGAAGCCGCCTTCTACGGTCCCAAGGCCGACTTCATGGTTCGAGATTGTATCGGAAGGTCGTGGCAACTCGGCACGGTCCAGTTGGATTACAACCTCCCCGAGCGGTTCAAGCTCGAGTACAAGGGCGGGGATAATGAGACGCACCGACCGGTGATGATCCACCGCGCACCGTTTGGTTCACTCGAGCGATTCACCGGAATGTTGATCGAGCACTTTGCGGGTGCCTTTCCGATGTGGCTATCGCCCGAGCAGGTTCGCGTGTTGCCGTTGTCCGATAAATCGCTCGAGTACGCCGCGTCGGTTGGCAAGCAGTTGCAAGATGCCGGGCTCAAGGTCACGGTCGACTCTCGCGATGGAAAGGTTCAGGCTAAGATACGAGACGCTCAAATCGACTTGGTGAATTACATGGCGGTGGTCGGTCCCAAGGAAGCGGAGAGCGGGCATGTGGCGCTACGAGACCGGATCGATGGTGATCTGGGGACAATGCCGATCGCCGCGGCCATCGCTAAGCTGAAGAACGAGATCGACCAGCGTGAAGTTCGCCAAGCGGTCCAGGGCCGGTTTAGCCAGATCGCTGAAGACGACGTTGAGCGGAATGCCTACTGAACGTGAATAATCGAAGCGTCGGGGCACCGCCGTGGCGATACCCCGACGCGACATGAAAGTTCTGCCGTCGTGCGACCCCCGAGACGATTGACCCAGAAACCGTCGCGGCAGCGTTTCGCACCGACCCAAAAGGCCAGTCGGCGGCCCGATTCCCGCAACCGGACCGTCAACGGCAGAACTTCCGAATGGTTTTTCGCTGCGGTGCCAATCTCGTCGCATCGCGACCGAGACTCCGCAAAACCGCCTTCGGACAACGGGGATCCCGCTGCCGACACAAACCCAGTACCAACTGGTCCAAAAAGCTGTCAACTCGGATTTCGATGAAAATTGGACGATTCCCTACGACGCCATGCAACTCTACCTGATTCGTCATGCCGAAAGCGAAAACAACGCTCGACCTGCGTACCAACGTATCGAAGATCCCTCAATCACCGCCGTTGGTCGGCTTCAGGCCGAGCATTTGGCGACGTGGGCACGAAGCCTGAGAATCGATACGTTGGTCTGCAGCCCTTTTCTCCGGACGCTTCAAACCGCACTGCCGATCGCGAAAACGATCGACCTCCCAGCCCATATTTGGCACGACATCTACGAGCGCGGCGGGTGCTATCGCGGCCATGGTGATGACGCGAAGGAAGGTGGGTTGGGGATGAACGGAGCCGCGATCAGGCTGTTCCTACCGCGTGTCGAACTCGATGCGACGATCGGCGAACAGGGTTGGTGGGCGGGCCGACCTCGTGAGACACATGAGCAGGCGGAGCTTCGGGCCGCGGCCGTCGAGCGGCGATTGATCGATACGTTCGGCAACAACGGCCGAAATGTCGTTGTGATCACTCACGCCGATTTCAAGCGGCAGCTGTTAGCAAGGATGCTCGACGGCGTGGTCGACGCTCGCCGCATAGGCCCGATGCGAAATACCGGCGTTACCAAGCTGAACTACGACGGTCAGGCGTGGCAGCTCGATTGGCTCAATAGCGTGACACATCTGCCATCGCGGTTGATCACCGGTGTGGAGTGACACGCATCGGGCGCCGAATCGGGTCGATCAACCCGCGTGCACCATCTGCTTGAACGCGGCCGCGATCTGAAGCGTGATCGGACCGGGTTTGCCGTCTCCGATCGCCCGCCCGTCGAGCTTGGTGACGGGAATGACCTCGGCGGCACTTCCGGTGAGGAAACATTCGTCGGCGACGTACACGTCGTGACGAAGGAGGG
>JBGTCJ010000037.1:0-7775 GCA_041748895.1 Pirellulaceae bacterium | reverse complement strand
CTCTGAAGCCACCGCCACTACCAACTTTCATGAATGCCTTCCGTCTAACGGGTCAGGTTTTCCGCCGGTTCCGTCGTACGGCAGAAAAGCGATGGGATCGCCTAGCAACAACCGATGGCGAGCATTTGGGGCGTACGAGATCAAGGAACCAAGCTACAATGTAGCGTTTGATGCCCCCGTTTGCGTCTCAATAGCCCATGCGCCTGAATTCCTCTTCCAAGCGTGTCCTCGCCATTGGTCTGTGGCTGATTGTCGGCACCCATTGGCCGGGTAACCCTAGCGAAGCGTCGGAACCAACGGTAGTCGCACCGGGTCAGTCCCTGGATGTTCACTCCGCCGACCGCCTGGCCTCGACCGTGCGGCCTTCGATGGTGCACGGGTCGACTCACTGGGCATTTGCCCCCCTTTCGCACGCCTCACTGGAAGGATCGGAGGATTTTCCCCACGGCTCGGTCACGATTGACTTGCTGATCGATCGAGCGATCGCCGATTCCGGGTTATCGCCCGCCCCCGCAGCCGATCGACGGACCCTGCTTCGCCGTGTTTCTCTCGATTTGATTGGTCTGCCACCGCCGACCGATTGGATCGCCGAGGTTCTGACAGATGAGTCCGAGGGGTGGTACGAGCGACTGGTCGATCGCCTATTGGAGTCGCCGCGCTTCGGCGAACATTTCGCGCGTTACTGGCTCGAACTTGTGCGGTATGGCGACACGCACGGTCTGCACCTCGACAACTACCGCGAAATTTGGCCCTATCGTGACTACGTGATTGAGTCCTTCAATGAGAACAAGCGATTCGACCGATTCGTGGTGGAGCAAATCGCCGGGGACCTGCTTCCCGATGTCAGTCGGGATACCTTGATCGCCACGGGATTCAATCGGCTTCACCTTTCCACCAATGAGGATGGAACGATCCCTGAGGAAGTGGATGCGCGCAATCTGATCGACCTCACCACCGCCTTTGGCACCGTCTTTCTCGGTCTGACGTTGCAATGTGCGTCGTGTCATGATCACCCTCATGACCCGATTTCCCAGCGAGAGTTCTACTCCCTTTTGGCTTTCTTCAACAATTTGGATGGGAAACCCAGTAACGACAATTCCAAGAGTCCTGAACCTTCGCTCGCGTTGCCCACGCCGCAGCAAGCGAACGAGTTATCGGCGGTCGATGCACGCCTTGCCGAACTGAATCTCGAAGCGGGTTCGATGATCGAGGCCGTTGACGCCGCCGAGGTGCTCTGGCGTCAATCACTCGCACGTGAATTCCAAGCGGTCGAACATTCACAGGCCGATCGTTTGGAAGGCGATTTGGCCGATCCGCTTCCCGCGGAAATTTCTTCCATCCTGCGGCTGAGTGAATCCCAGAGGAGCGACTCAGAGCGTCAAGCCCTTCGCGACCATTTTCGAAGTCGGGTGTGCGACGTCGGTGATTGGAGAGCGATCTTTGATGAGCGATTGGGTTTAGAAAAGTATCGCCGAACGCTTGAAGCGTCGATCGTCACCACGCTCGTCTGGCGAGAGCGCGCCGAACCGCGGAAGACATCCATCCTGGCGCGGGGGGACTACGCTTCGCCATCGGACCCGGTCGAGCCAGGCGTGCCGGCATGTTTCCCGATGCTAAAGCCCCGGGCCTCGGGGACAGGGTCTTCCCCAACCCCCGATCGACTTGACCTCGGGTGGTGGCTGGTTAACGACGCCCATGCGTTGACATCACGCGTCCTGGTCAACCGGATTTGGCAACAGCTGACCGGCAGTGGACTGGTACGGACGAGCGAAGATTTCGGCATCCATGGCGACGCGCCGTCGAATCTGGACTTGCTGAATTTTCTGGCAGCCGATTTCGTGCGCAGTGGATGGGATATCAAGCGATTGGTCAAGCAAGTGGTCATGAGTGATGCGTATCAGCGCGATGCCCGCGCTACGGCCGACGATTTGCGGATCGACCCTGAGAATCGGCTTTTGGCAAGGGGATCGCGCTTCCGACTCGACGGCGAGACGTTGCGTGACCAAGCGTTATCGCTTGGTTCAATCCTGGAGCACCGTCTCGGCGGGCCGGCTGTGAAGCCACCGCAACCACCAGGACTTTGGGAGGCCGTCGCTTACTCGGGCAGCAATACCGCGACCTTCATCGCGGACTCGGGCAAGGACGCTTACCGGCGCAGCATTTACACGTTTTGGAAACGGACATCGCCGCCGCCGCAGTTTTCGACCTTCGACGCCGCAAGTCGCGAGGCTTGTGCTCCACGCCGCGAACGAACCAACACGCCGCTGCAGGCGTTGCAACTGCTGAACGAACCACAGATGGTTGAGGCCGCCGTCGCGATCGCTCGCACGCACCGCGATCAACCGATCGAGACGATGTTCGAAAGGGTCACCCTTCGCCCGCCACGTGCCGAGGAACGGCGCGAACTTCTCGAACTCTTACGCGATCTGCAGGCTCATTACGAGGGCGATCCGGCGTTAGCAGACAGCCTCGTTGGCCGCAGCGGCGACGGCGGAAATATCGAGCTTGCCGCCCGAGCCGTGGTCGCCAACCTTTTGTTGAATCTTGACGAAATCATCCATCGCTAAGCCAGCTGACGAAACGATGGCAGTCATCTCCCGACGTCACTTTTTTTCCAACCACGCCGTCGGACTCGGCGTGGCGGCGCTAGCGATGCTCGATTCGCCCCGATCGACGCGAGGATCGACCGGGCATTCGGGCGACTCCACGCAGCACCGGAGCCCGCCTCATCATGAGGTGAAGGCAAAGCGCGCGATTTATCTGTTCATGGCCGAGGGGCCGAGCCAGATTGATCTTTGGGACCACAAACCTGCCATGTCCGATCGGTTCAATGAACCCTTGCCGGACTCGGTTCGACATGGTCAGCGGTTGACGACGATGACCAGTCGTCAGGATACCTTTCCTATCGCCCCAAGCATTTTTGCTTTTCGGCCGCATGGCCAATCCGGAACCATGGTCAGTGAGCTGCTTCCTCACCTCGCTTCCAAAGTCGATGAAATCGCGGTCATTCGCTCGACTCACACCGAGGCGATCAATCACGATCCGGCAATCACTTATATCTGTACCGGTGACGAAACGCCCGGTAAGCCGAGTCTCGGGTCCTGGTTGAGCTATGGGCTCGGTACCGAAAACGAGAATCTTCCTGCCTTCATGGTGATGACACCGCGATGGTCGAGCACGCAGGGTGCCCAATCGCTTTTTCATCGCCTTTGGGGAAACGGCTTCCTGCCCGGGACTCATCAGGGAGTCTCGTTGAGGACGATTGGCGATCCGGTTCTTTACCTTTCGAACCCCGACGGGATCGATGCCTCACTGCGGCGGCGGATGCTCGATTCGCTGCGACAAATCAATGAGCAATCTCATCTCCGCATGGGCGATCCCGACACGCTGACTCGAATCACGCAGTACGAATTGGCGTTTCGCATGCAGACGAGCCTCCCCGAACTGGTGAATATCGCTGATGAACCCCGCCACGTGCTCGACCTCTATGGCCCCGAAGTGACGACACCCGGGACGTTCGCACACTGCTGTCTGCTGGCGCGGCGGATGGCCGAACGGGGCGTCCGATTCACGCAAATATTTCATCGTGGGTGGGACCAGCATTTCATATTGCCTAAGGACTTATCGAGGCAGTGTCACGACATCGACCAGCCGTGCGCTGGGTTACTCACGGACCTTCGCAATCGCGGACTACTCGACGAAACGTTGGTAGTCTGGGGAGGCGAGTTTGGGAGAACGGCCTATTGCCAAGGGAAATTGACGCCCACCGATTACGGTCGTGACCATCACCCACGATGCTTCACAACTTGGATGGCTGGTGGTGGCGTGAAGGGCGGCGTCGTTCACGGTGAAACGGATGACTTCAGTTACAACGTCGTCCGTGACCCCGTCCATGTCCGTGATCTCAACGCCACGATCCTCCATCAATTGGGCATCGATCACGAGCAGTTGACTTACCCCTACCAGGGCCTCCAACAGAGGCTGACGGGGGTCGAGCCCGCGCGCGTGGTGACGGAGATCCTTGCTTAAGAGCCCATCGGGCACCCACCTTAATTCGCTGTCATTGCCGAAAAGCCACGGTTGCTGGCAAAAATGGACAGCCTCGGGTGCCGGTTTCTTATCTTGAGCCGCCGCGAAACGTTTCGCTAAGCTCCGACAAGGCGCAGGAGCAAATCATGTTCGGACGAATCAAGCGATGGCTCGGGGATCGTGGTCTTGCGGAGCAAGACAATGTCTCCGGCGAGACGACGGTGGTGTTTGCGCGGCTTTCGATACGCCAGCCGTCACAAAAACCGAAGCCCGCAAGGGCCGAGCGACCGCGAACACTCGAGACATCTCGGACACCCGAGACACCGCCAACACCCGAGACACCGCCAACACTCGGGCAGGCGAAAGAAAATGCGTTACCGCCGCACACCGTCATCGCCGTCGCCGACCGATCGCAGCCACTGGATTCGCGTCGCCGAACTCGCGGACAATTGCCGCTCACGCGATCGGGGCTGATGCGCAAGGGCACTGCGGAGCGTTTGGCCCTACTCGGCATCCGCACGACGGAGGATCTCCGCAAAGCTGACCCGAAGGGGCTCGCCGAACATTGGAATGCTCGCTTTGAGGCGAGAATTGAATTGACATCGCGAGAGCGAACGATTCGTCGCTGGCAGCACGCGATCGCTTTTTCGAATCGCTTTGAGTCGATGATGCCCGTGGAAGCGCTCTGGCTGCTGAGGATTCACCGCAGGGCGCCGTCCGATGTCGCGAGAGAATCACCCGGTCAGGTCCACCGAGACCTCCAGAGGTGGGCTTTCAGCTCGGAAGGTCGTCGGCAGCTTAGGGGTCGCCAACCCCCATCGAGTGGCCGCGTTCGCCAGTGGATCGCTGAGGCTCGGCAAGCGAGTGGGCAAAAGAGTCCAGGGGCGAGCTGAGGGTCGTTTGGGCCCGCATCCCAAGCGGCGATGACGAACTATACTGTGGTCGAGAAACCGCCACGCCCGTCGTCACTTGCCGTCGCTGAACCCCGTTCATGTCCGTCGCCCTTTTCATTCCCTGCTACATCGATCAGTTCTACCCCGATGTTGCGGTCGCGACGCTCGAACTGCTTGAGCGGTTTGGCGTTGAAGTCGTTTACCCTCGCGGTCAAACGTGTTGTGGCCAACCGATGGCCAACACCGGCTGCACCCCGGAGGCCGCGCCGGTCGCGCGGCGGCTGGTCGAGCTGTTCGCCCCCTACGATCAGATCGTCTGCCCGTCGGGCTCTTGCACGGCCATGATCCGGCATCATTATGCCGATTATTTTGAAGAGGATGACACCGCCTATCGGCACGTCCGCGATTCGACGTTTGAGCTTTGCGAATATCTGGTCGATGTGCTCCAGGTGCGTTCGCTAGGGGTTCGATTTCCTCACCGTGTCAGCCTGCACCAGAGTTGCCACGGTTTACGAGAGCTGAGACTCGCCGCCAGTAGCGAGACGCGTCACGCAGGCATGACCGACAAAGCGAAAAGCTTGATTTCGATGATCGAAGGGATCGAGTTTGCACTCCCCAAAAGGCCCGATGAGTGCTGTGGCTTCGGGGGAACTTTTGCGGTCAATGAAGCGGACGTGTCGGTGGCGATGGGATGCGATCGGATCGCTGATCATGTTTCGGCCGGCAGTGAGGTGATAGTCGCCGGCGACATGTCGTGTTTGATGCATTTGCAGGGGATCATCCGGCGGAACCGGCACCCAATTGAAGTGATGCACATTGCTCAGTTGCTGATGGGACGGCCGCTCCACCACTCCAAGGATCCCGCAGGGTCGGCTGTGTCAGGATCCTTGACTGGGAAGGATACGGGGATGAATCGAGAATGACGCAGGACTTAATCGAACAGGCCGGCCAAGGCAAACGAAATTCTGCTGGATCACTGCCGGTCATTACCGCCCACGAGGACCAAGGTCGCGGGCACGCACAACATCCTGCGCTGGCGCGTGATTTTGTCGCCAACGTGGAGAGAACGTCGTGGCATGACGGTGCGCTGTGGTTCGTGCGAAACAAACGCGACGCCCAAGCCTCTTCGATCCCTGAGTGGGAATACTTGAGGACCAAGGCTGCGCAGATCAAAAGCGATGCGATTGCCCGTCTGCCCGATTACCTCGAGACGTTTGAACGCAATGCCACCCGCCTCGGGGCGATCGTTCACTGGGCGATCGACGCCCAGGAGCACAATCAGATTGTGCACCAAATACTGAGCGAGCGAGGCGTTCGCCGGGTGATCAAGAGCAAATCGATGTTGACCGAGGAGTGCCAACTCAATCCGTATTTGCAGCGCCGCGGGATCGAGGTGGTCGACACCGACTTGGGCGAATGGATCGTGCAACTGCGAGGTGAAACCCCCAGCCACATCGTGCTGCCCGCGATTCACATTAGGAAGGAAGAAGTTGGCCAACTGTTTCACGAACGGTTGGGAACCACGGCGGGAGCGACCGATCCGCAATACCTGGCCGAGGCCGCTCGGCAACAACTGCGGCAAGAGTTCTTGCGTGCCGGTGCGGGGATCACCGGGGTAAATTTTGCGATCGCCCAGACCGGGGGAATCGTCGTTTGTACGAACGAAGGGAACGCCGATTTGGGAGTGTCGCTCCCGAAGTTGCACATCGCCTGCTTGGGGATTGAAAAACTGATTCCTCGCGCGGCGGACTTGGGCGTGTTCCTGCGGTTGCTGGCCCGTTCGGCGACAGGGCAAGCGATCACCACGTATTCGTCGCATTTTCATGGCCCTCGAGCTGGCGGCGAGTTGCATATCGTTTTGGTTGATAATGGCCGGAGCGAATTGTTGGCGAGCGACGATTTCCGACGGTCGCTCAATTGTATCCGTTGCGGGGCGTGCCTGAACACTTGCCCGGTTTACCGCCGCAGCGGTGGGCACAGTTACGGCGTCACCGTGCCGGGGCCGATTGGTTCGATCATCAATCCGTTCGCGGACCCCGCCGCGCACAGTAGCTTGCCCGGAGCGTGCAGCCTGTGTGGATCGTGTACCGACGTCTGCCCCGTGAAGATCGACCTGCATCATCAGCTTTATGTGTGGCGGAGGCGCTTGGCGGAACAAGGTTTGGTGCCGTGGTCGAAGCGCGTTTCCATGAAGCTCGTTGGAACGGTGCTGCGGAATCCAAAGCTCTATCGCGTTGCCGGTTGGTTCGCGCGAAACGCTTTGCGCTTCCTGCCGCGTTGGCTCGTCTACAATCCTCTGAATATTTGGGGACGCCAACGCGAATTGCCCGTGTCGCCCGCGCAGACCTTCCGCGAGTTGTACCAAATCCAAAGAGGTGATTCGCATGACTAGCCGAGAGCGAATTCTCAATCGTGTCAGGCAATATCAACCTCCCATAGTTGAACTGCCAGCGCATCTGCAAAGTGGCATGACCTACGCTGATCCGCGAGCCCAGTTTCTGACAATGCTTGAACAAGTGGGCGGGCGCGGAACGGTTGCTTCGGACCTCACCGACGCCGAGAGCTTCGTCCGCACATTGCCCGTGATGGAGGATGCCAAAACGGTCGTCTCGTTGGTGAAGGGAATCGCAGTGGGAAACCTCGACATCAGTAGTTGCCATGAACCGCATGAGTTGGCGGGCGTCGATGTGGCCATCGCAACCGGAAATTTCGGCGTTGCCGAGAACGCGGCGATTTGGGTGACTGACGAAAATCTCAAGCATCGGGCGATCTATTTTATTTGTCAGCACTTGGTGCTCCTTATCCCGGCAAATGAGATCGTGCACAACATGCACCAAGCCTATGCCCGTTTAG
>JBGTCJ010000036.1:0-12110 GCA_041748895.1 Pirellulaceae bacterium | reverse complement strand
GTCCGGCATAAACCCAAAATCCAGCACCCTCGGCGTAGTTGCGGAGCACCGTCGGCGTGAAGGCGCCGGGGCCCGGGTAGAACGGACTCGACGGCCCGGCATGGGTGATCCTCGTCCGCACCCACGCGGGAAGCGACTGTGTGATGAGGCCTCGCGCGACCGCTTCGATCGCACCATCGACCATCGCACCAAATCCGCCCAAACCCGCGATCAGGTCGACACGACTTCGCCAACGGCTGAAGTCACGACTTTCCTCAAATTCGATAATCCGATCGACCATCCGGGTTAATTCCGCGGGCGTCTTCACCGGCAATCGCCCAACGGCGGCGTGGGGGAGCCGATTGCCGCGGAAGTCACCGTACTGAAAGTCGCCAGGAATCGTGGACGTCGGCTGCCACGCCGCCGTGACGTCGGCCGGCTCGAAAAACGTAGGGACAAATCGAGAGGGGTCGACCGGTCCGTCGCCAGCGGACGCATCGGTTCCTCCGACAAGAAGCACGTACTGGTGACTTTCCAAGTCGTCGAGCGAACGGATCTTTGTCGACAGCTCTTCGCACGTGGGGTAGGAGGGAACCACCGTCACGCGCAACCCTTCCGCCTTTCTTCGCTCGATCCAACGGCTAAGCGACGGGCGAAGGTATTCCGGACAAACGACGATCACACCTCCGCTGCTGACCATCAGGGAGGCATCAGCGGTAACCGGCTCGGTGCTCGCAGGCGGGGCATTTGACGAGACGACTTCGAGCTCGGGCACCGCCGGTACGATAACCGTATCGCGGTCGACGCCCTGACTATGCGGGCGGGCATTCGGCGCGGGCGAGACGACGGGCCCACAACCCACCAGGGCGCCGCCGATGGCCGCCGCGGTGGCACACCAAACGCTCGTCCAGATGGCCCTAAACCTTGACAACTTGACTACCTCCCGCCGCAGTGGTTTCGATCGTTGCCCGGTGATCCGGATCACCCGGCTATCGTCCATTCACGCTTATCTCACGAGCAGCCGCCTGTTCGTCAAGATAGAAACTGCCGTTGACCTCTGCGGTAGCGGATTTGCCCGATTTCGCTCTGGTCACTGCGTCCACCCAGTAGCTATAGCCAACCACCTATGGATGCTCTGGGAAACCATTGGCGGAACACGCTCGGCGGATCATTCGCCAAGCGGTTTTTATTGGCCTCGGCACTTCTGATGCTGCCTGTGTTTCCCGGGTGTGTCCGCAGGCGCATGACCGTTCGTACGGCGCCGGCGGGGGCCGTCGTGTCGATCGATAATCAATTGATCGGGACGTCACCGGCAGCCAGTAGCTTCACCTACTACGGTACGCGGGAAATCCTAATTGAAAAGGATGGCTATCGAACCGAGAGGATCAAACGCAAAATAAACCCGCCGTGGTATCAGTTCCCAGGTCTCGACTTTATCTCCGAGACCCTGTGGCCCTGGGAGATTCGAGATGAACGCATCATCGATGTCGAACTGGTTCCGCAAGAGATTGAGCCCACGGAAAACGTCCTTCAGCGGGCCGATCAGCTTCGTGGACAATCCCGCGCAGGCGTGGTCACGGGCCCCAGGTGAACCGCAACGAGTCGCGATCCTAGGCGTATTTCGTTAACACCTCAGCGACCAACGCCGGGTCATCTTCGGCCTGAAGGTGCTTAATTTGGTCAGCTGGCAACCCGATCCGTTGTAGATTGGTGGCCAGTTTGGCCCAAACCGAGGCCCTCTTTTTCCCCTCGGCTAGGTAGAGTTCGGTGACCTGCTCCATCGCTCGCTGCAATGCGATCGCGTCGCGATTGCGGTAATAGTTTTTGATCACCTTTTCTTGATACTTGGTCCGCTGTGGATCGCTCATGGGTCGCCGTGGTGGAGGGATTTTGGGTCGATCGCTCGATTCGTAGCCGCCAGAGGCCCGGACGGAGCAGACGGGATGTGTATCGCAGATCATCCCGACTCGTCTATAGTACGTGGTCATCCGCTGGTCGCGCCCCATTCGCGTTTTATGCCTTTTGGTGATGACGAGTTCTCCCTCTTCTCAGTTTTCTCTGGAATCAAAACCCGGCGTGACACCAGGCCCGGTCACTTCAACGATTTATTGCCGAGGGGTCCGCGGGGCAACGACCGTCCCCACGGATGGCCGGGACGAGATTCTCACGGCGACTCGCCAATTGCTGGCGCTCATGATCCGACGCAACGAGATCGCGTCGATCGACGTGGCCAGCGTGATTTTTACCGTGACTCACGATCTGAAAGCGGAATTCCCCGCTCTGGCCGCGAGGCAACTGGGCTGGATCGATGTCCCTCTGCTGTGCGGGTACGAGGTTTCCGTTCCCGGTTCGCTACCGCGTTGCATCCGCATCCTGATCCATTGGAACACGGTCAAGCTGCAGTCGGAAATCCAACACACCTACATGCGGGAGGCGACGTCACTGCGACCGGATCTGCAAAATCTGCCGCCGGTCGATTGGGACGAGTTGGAGACCTGGATTCGTCGTCAGATGGGGGAATCGCCATGACACGGATCCGGTGGACGATCGGCGATCGCCTCACACCGCTGCACGCTGCCCAGTGTTATGCACTGGGATCGCGCGGGGTCGACCCCAAGCTGGCCGCGTCGCTCGCGGCGCCGATGGGTGAAATCATGGCAAGGTTGGCGGCGGCCGATCTCGACGTGGGGATGTTTTGGAATCGCCTGATGGATGCGGCGTTGTCGACGGAGCACGATGTGGCGGCCTGCGAACGGGCACTCCTTGCGGCGGGGTGCAGCCATCTGGCGGTCGAGTCCACGGCCGCCTCGGTCGCGTCCCAATTTTCCGACATCCGTCTGATTCACGGTGATCGATTCCCCAAACTTGCGGACCAACTGTTGCTTCGGGCTCGACCGATTCGCGAGCAGTGGGATGCCTACGGCAGTGCTTTGATGCGACAGATTGCGCGTCAGACACATGAATCCTTCATTCCCAAAACGGTGACAGCGATTTTGCTCTCGCCATTTCGTGGCGGCGACGGAGATTGTGACCCCGCGTCCCATAAGCTTTGGATCGAGGCGGTCCTGACGAACCCCTCGCGTGATGTCCCGGAGGTACTCCGATTGGCCTGGTTGATCGCTCGCATCGGTTTGATCACGGCGTTGTCGGGGGATGAAAAAACCGATGACTCCAACCTTTGGATGTCACCGACGCATGCCGCTCGGGTCTGTGCTTTGGCGCTCGTGCCGATCACGCTCTCCGCCGCGAAGGAACTGGAATTGGTCCCTGAGCGGGGGCTAGAAATGACGGCATTGATTTCCGAGGCGACCGGCTTGTGGCGAACCGCATCGGCTGGCGCGACCGTCGCGACCATCGACCGTTGGTGGAAGCAGGTCGAGCTATTGCCGACACCGTTCCCCGTGACCCTCAAGGCGCTCGACAGGATGCTGCACGCCGATACTGCGGTCGATGCGAGTTTTTACCGGTGACCTGGCGACAGCTCTACGCGCAATTGGTTTTCTACCCCACGCTGCTCTGGAATTTTTTCCTTGCTCGGGTTCTCCACGTGCGAAATTGGTGGGATCCGATCGATCCGCTCGTGATTGTGGGTGGCTATCCCTTTCGCCGTGACGCGGCGACGCTTTTCGACCAGGGCGTGCGGGCCGTGGTCAACACGTGCGAGGAGTACCCAGGGCCGATCGATGAATACCAACGATTGGGGATCCAACAACTGCGGATCCCCACCACGGACTTTTGTCATCCGACACTCGCGGACGTCGAACGCGGCGTGGCATTCATTCAAGAAAACGCCGAGCGCGGGCACGTGACCTACGTCCACTGCAAAGCCGGGCGCGCGCGCAGCGCCACGGTCGCCATCTGTTGGTTGATTCGTCACCGTGGAATGACACCCGAGCAGGCCCAACAGCATCTGCTGCGATCGCGGTCACAGATCAACCCGCGACTGACTCGCCGCGGTGTGGTTCGTGAGTTTGCGCAGCAGCCTCGAATCGACGGCCAGAATCAGAAGATGGATGGATCGGGCCCGATGGCCGACCAAAAAGGCAGCTGTACGACCGGAGCGATCACATGAGGAAGCCGGAGCGCGCGGCGCGAATCCGTCAACGTCTGGCCGAATTCTATCCCTCGCCGCCGATTCCCCTCGACCATCGAGATCCTTTCACGCTGCTGGTCGCGGTCGTTCTGAGCGCTCAGTGCACCGACAAGAAAGTCAACGAGGTCACGCCAATCCTGTTCGACGTCGCCGGCACCCCCGCGTCGATGATGCGGATACCCGTCGGCGAGGTGTTCACGATCATTCGGCAACTCGGGCTGGCACCTCAGAAGGCCAAGGCGCTGGTGGGACTATCCGAGGTGATCGTGACTCGCTTTGGCGGTCGAGTGCCCGACAGCTTCGAAGACCTCGAATCTCTACCCGGTGTCGGGCACAAAACGGCCAGCGTCGTGATCAGCCAAGTGTTTGGTCACCCCGCATTCCCTGTCGACACGCATATCCACCGACTGGCTCAGAGGTGGGGATTGACGTCGGGTAAGAGCGTGATCGAGACCGAGCGGGATTTGAAGCGTTTGTTTCCACCTGAGTCATGGCGTGACCTGCATTTGCAGATCATCTACTACGGCCGCGAGCACTGCACGGCGCGGGGATGCGACGGAACCCGTTGCGTACTCTGTCGAGAACTGTTTCCTAAACGTCGCCGACCGGTCGAGACGCTCAAGGCATGATCGCGTTCAGGGTTCGGCAGGCGAAAGACGGTGCGTCGGCACGGGCCGCCCCGGGCGGAAACTCTGGGTTTGGCGAATCTCGGCTTTCGCGCGAACCGCTTGACACGCCGCGTTTGCCGCCGACGAAACCAACCGGGTTAGGCGTTCGGGGTCGATGGCGACCCGGGCATTGACGACGCAGTCGGCCGTCTTCGTGATCGCCCCCGACGCGAGCGAGAGGTCAACCGACGCATCACGGCTGATCAAGTTGGCGACCGAGGAGAACCCTTCCCAAAGCCCGATCACTTTGAGATGGGCCGTCTCGGCGTTCGCGGCATCGAGCGAGACCCGCAGTCGCTCCACGACGTCGACGACCCATGCATCGAGAGAGAAGGGTTCGGTTGAAGTGACTCGCAGGCTCATGTTGAGCCATCCGAGCTCGGCCTCGCCCTCAGCGTAGATGTCGTAATCGATATCGAGCAGACGCCTGCCGAAATCGCCTCGCTGCTCCAACATTTCGATTAGCGCATCAAAACCTTCCCCTGTCCGGGCGCTGGTTCTCAGCACGGGCATCCCAGCGACACGTCGCGTGACGCCTTGCGTCAATTCCTCGAGCTGCTCGTGGGAAAGCTCATCGCTGCGATTGATGATGACAAAGTCGGCTTCTTCGATCTGCTTCAGAAAAATGTACTGTGCTTTGGGTGAAAAACCGCCTTGGCCACCGTCGCCTAGTATCCGTCGCCCATGGCTCGGTTTGAGGATCACTCCATAGGGTGCTACGTCGAACTGCGCTCCGAAAATTTGCGTCAGCGGCTGAATGACGGTGGCAACCAAATCGGTGCAACTACCGACCGGCTCGGCTAACAAGACATCGGGTCGATTGGCCTGGGCCAGCCGGCCGGCGGTATCCGTTAGTTCATTGAAATTGCAGCAGAAGCAAGAGCCGGCGACCTCGCCGACGTCGAACCCTTGGCCGCGAAGCGTTTGCGTGTCGACCAAATCACTGGCCTGGTCGTTCGTCACGATCGCCACTTGCATCCCGCGACTCTGGTAAGCGCGCGCCAAACGGGCGATCGTGGTGGTTTTTCCCGCACCGAGAAAGCCACCGAGCATGATGAAACGGATCGGCGGCATTCGCGAGGCGCCCGAGGGAGAAAGTGAACAGCGGGGTCGATCTGAATTGAACGACCCGATGGACTACTTTAACCCCAATCCGCTCGGGCGACGACTCAGCGCCCCCTTGATCCCGAGTTCGCTCGGGTCACGAGCGATTTTATCAGTGAAAATCCTAACGTCATCGAGGATCGGACGGACTCGCGCCGTCGCGTTTTCAAGGTTGCCAACGGTTCGTTTGACCTGATGATAGAGCTCCTCATCCTCGACGAATTTCCGCAGCGCTCCGTCGCTGTTGTTGATCAGATTGCCGAAAGCGGAGATTTGATGGAGCGCGTTGTCGAGATTCGCGAAGCTGGTCAGGATCTGGTCGACCAGTTCCTCGCTCCGCTCTCCCAGGGGATCGGTGAACCTTTCAACATTGGCGATCGTCCGATCGAGCGAGCCGATGGTCGTGCCCACGGTGCTGAGCGTTTCCTCGGCGGCGACACCCACTCGCTCGAACTGTTTCATGGTCGATTTCGTGTTCGCCAGCGCGGCCTCAGCCTCGTCGAGGATTCGCGGCAGCGCTCGCAGTGCCTCCTTCAACTCGGCCTGGACCTCGGGATCACCGAGGACGGCGCGGATGTCCGCCATCGCCGCTTGAAATTCATCAAGCGTAACGGTCGCCTTCTGGGCGATATCCCGAATGCTCCCTTCGTTGTCAGCGACGACACCACGAATCGAAACGGCGAGTTCATCGACGGACCCGCCTGCCGACTCGATCGCCGAGCCTGCGCGACGCATCGAATCGAGTGTCGCACGAACGTCGTTCTCAAGATTTGCAATCACGGCGAGAGGATCTTCGACCGCCTGATTCGACAGGATGTAATCACCGCTCGAGTAGAACGTGCTCGCGAGCATTTCCTCGGGTGCGTCCCATCGATCGTTCCGTGGGATCGGTGTTTGTCCGACAGGGGCCTGACCGTCGAGGTTCGCTAGTGCGAGGTCGAGATCTTTTCGGAATTCGAGTTTTGCGTCTCCGGTAACCAGCGATGGGCTGCCGATCTGCGGCACGTAGACCCGCGACAATTGACGATCGGCGTCAATCGCGAGTGTCAGCCGCACACCGCCCTCGGGTTTGAGCTCGATGTCAGTCACGCGTCCGATCCGCACACCATCGCGAAGCACCGGTGTGTTGGTGCTGATACCCGCAGCCGAATCGGTGTCGACAGTCAAGAAGTATTTTCGTGCCAGCATCGTGGGGAACGCGCCAAATAGGAACGTCAGAATCACCCCGACACTGATGGCCGAAAGCACCAGAACACCAACCCCGAAGCGTAGTTTTGTATCGTCCATGATCAAACTTCTAAACGTTCAGTGCCTCTTTGCGCCGCATGAGTTCATCGATCCGTTCGCCCGCCTCACCGCGAACGAATTGTCGGACCCTTCGATCCTCGGCGTGATCGAGATCACTCGGGGAGCCGTCAAACAGGACCTGCGATTCTCCACGCTCAAGCCTCGACCGCGGATAGAACATCACAACCCGGTTGGCGACCTTTCGAGCCGTCCTCATGTCGTGGGTCACGACCACACTGGTGACCGGGTAGCGACGGCGAGTCGCCAGGATCAATTCGTTGATCACGTCGCTCATGATCGGGTCCAGTCCCGTGGTCGGCTCGTCGTAAACCAGCAGTTCCGGATGGAGGATCATGGCACGAGCCAATCCGACCCGCTTTCGCATCCCACCGGAAAGCTCCGCGGGGCGTTTCCACGCGACCTCGGGTGGCAAACCGACTTCGGTCAAGTGCTGCATCACCCTGGGCTCGATCTCGTCCTCAGTCGCCGATTCGTGTTGGCGGATGGGAAACGCCACATTTTCGTAGACGTTCATGCTGTCGAACAATGCGGCATTCTGAAAGACAAACCCAAGGCGTCGTCGCGTTCGTGTCAGCTCGAGATCGTTCATCGTGATCAAGTCGCGACCGTCAAAACGAACGCTCCCGGCCGTTGGCCGGATGAGACCGACCAACGATTTCATGAGGACGGTCTTCCCACACCCGCTCTCGCCAATGATCGCCAGCGTCTGGCCACGTGGGATCTCCAGATCGATTTCGTCCAGAACCGTTTGGCCTGCAAAATCGACTCGCAACCGGCGAATGTCGACCAGCGGTTGTTCGCTCTTGACCGGCGGTTGTTCGCTGTTCATAGGGGCAACTCCCCCGGTGACCACAATTGGTAGTAGACGGCATCCAGCAGAATATTGAGCACCAGATCGACGGCGAGAATCAGCACGAATGACATCACGAAGGCTGCGGTCGCGGCGTTTCCTACGCCCTCGGCCCCAGGTTCGCAGTGGAACCCGCGGTAGCAGCTAACGATCGCGATGATGCCTCCGAAGAAGACGCTCTTAAAGATCCCGCTAAAGAGGTCGAATCCGGACACGTACTCGCTGCTATTCTGGAGATAGGCCCCATGATCGATCCCGAGCACCACGACGCTGTAGAAATAGCCGCCGACGATCCCCATGAAATCGGCCATGATCGTCAACGCCGGTATCAACAAAAGGCACGCCAGAAACCTCGGCACGACCAAATAGTGGATGGGATCGGCGCCCATGGTCGTGAGCGCGTCAATTTGTTCGGTCACGCGCATTGTCCCGAGCACTGCCGCCATCGCGCTGCCCACGCGACCGGCCAACATGGTCGCCGCCAAAACCGGTCCTAACTCGCGGACCAGCGAGGAATTGATCACGACGCCGAGCCGATTCTCAAGCCCGATCATGTGAAATTGACGGTAACTTTGGACGGCCAGTACCATCCCGATGAACGTGCCCGTGATCGCGACGACCGGCAGGCTGAGTACACCGACCTGGTAGAAGTTGATCAGCGTCGTGCCGCGGGGGGGCAAACGCGTGAACATCCACGAGAACATCCGCCATGCAAAAATGGTGATATCGCCAAGCGTCGAAACGCCGTCGACGACCATCGATCCCCAATCGCTCACCCAGCTGGACCAACCGGCCGGCGGCAGACCGCTCGGATCGATGTCAGGGTGCTGGGCAACATCGGCCATCGGTAGTGCGTCCTTGACCACGAGGTTGGCGTGAAGCCCGAGGGCACGACCGGCGCGACCACCCGCCGCGGGTCGACGCGCAGCGGCCGCGACTCACCTGCCGAGTTTATCGACTGCGGGGAGCGTGGGGCTTGAGTCGATTTTGACGGCTACCTGCCGATGCTGTACTGCAGCCGGGGGTCATCCAACCCCAGCCGCTTCATTTTCTTGTAGAGGGTCGTGCGATTGATCCCGAGCTTTTGTGCCGTCGCCGCACGATTCCAATGATGATCTCGAAGCGTTTGCAGGATGATCTGCCGCTCAGGTGCCTCGAGGGCGTCACGCAGAAGTTGCCCTCGGTCGGTTTGCCCGGCACCGCCGCCCATCGGCGGTCGCGCTGTCCCGATCGCCGGTGCGCCCCAAGTGTCGGTGGCAGCGGTCGTCGACCGGCCATCCTCGTGTGGGTCCCGCAACCCCGGCAAACGAAGTTCAGGAGGAAGGTCGTCGACCGTCATGGGCGAGGACTGGCTCAGCAGTACGGCGCGTTCGACCACATTCTCGAGTTGCCGAATGTTCCCTGGCCAAGGGTAGCGCTGCAGGAACAGCATCGCCTCGTCATCAAACCCTTCGGTCTGACGCCCACCGGCCTTGACGATTTCGCAGAGGAAGTGGTCGACCAACAGCGGAATGTCACCGGGTCGTTCACGCAGCGAGGGGACATTGATGCCGACCACATTGATTCGATAGAAGAGGTCCTGTCGAAATCGCCCCTCCGCGACCGCTGCCGCGAGGTCCTCGTTGGTGGCCAGGATCACGCGAACGTCGACGCTACGGGTCTGCGTGCCACCGAGCGGTTCGAATTGGAGTTCCTGCAGAACCCGCAGCAGTTTGACCTGCATGGCCGGAGAGGCGGTCCCGATCTCGTCCAGGAAGAGCGTGCCGCCGTTGGCCAGTTCGAATTTTCCCTTGCGATCACCGGTGGCCCCGGTGAAGGCTCCGGCGACATGCCCAAAGAGCTCGCTCTCGAGCAACGAGTCGGGGAGGGCTCCGCACGCGACCTCGATGAACGGGCCGTTTCGCCGTTGGCTGCGGCGATGGATCGCGCGGGCAATCATCGACTTTCCCGTGCCGTTGGCACCAGTGATCAGTACCGAGGCACGGGCATCGGCAACACTCTCGATGACGCTAAAAATTTTGAGCATCCGGTAGTCACGGCTAATGACGTCCTCCATGCCCAATCGCGTGTCGAGCTGACGCCGAAGCCTTTCGTTCTCCTCAGAGATCCTCCGCTGGCTCGTCAATCGCTCGATAGCGAGCAGCAACTCGTCGTCCATCAGCGGCTTGGTGAGCATGTCGAAAGCGCCGGCGCGAACCGCCTCAACCGCGGTATGGGGCGTTCCATAGCCAGTGATCGCCAGAATGCCAGTCGAGGGATAATGTTCGCGACAGTGCGCGATCAGCTCCAGTCCGTCATCGGCGCCGAGCCGCAGGTCAGTCAGCAAAATATCGAATTCGCCTTGCTGGAGTTCCTCGATTGCAACTCGCATCCGATCTCCGACCGTGATCGTAAACCCCTGCTCTCGCAACCATTGGGCCATCGAATCGGCGAGTTGGCGATCGTCGTCGATCAACAAAATCGAAGTGGGAGGCGACATTCTTGGTTTCGATCCGAAGGCATGACGGAAGGCTCGATGGGACGCCGGCACTGGTTATTTAGGTCATGGTTTCGCTGCAGGCAAAAAACGGCTGCTGAGACAAGTCAATGGAAATGCCGTTTATTGAGACGATGCGACAGACCCAGCGAGCCTTCGTGCGCGTAGCAATGCACTAGAATCTCAGTGTGGTGCGAGACAATCGGTGATGCTAAAGCGTTTCCCCCCATGTGGCGACGATTTCTGGGTGAAAAGGAATGTTTAGCCGTTGTCGAACAACAGATTCCTGACCTATCATCGGGGAGGCAACCCGATTGAACCTGAACGATGCTCGAAGTTTGCCTGGGAGGCGATCGTCGGCTGTCCGGCGGCGGGGATAAAGTGGTGGACCAATCTCGACGAATCTTGTGTATCGGGACTCAGGAGCAGCCAACTGCTTCCTCGATAGCGATCAGTCCGGACGATCGGGTCGTCTCGGTGCCCGGTATGCTCGAGGCGATCGACGTGCTTCGGCGCGAACCGTTCGACGGCGTTTGGATTTCCTCGTCGTTGTTGCCCTCGATGGGGAAGTGGGCGAGTCTTCTGCAGAGTCATGTGATGCTGCGTGACATGCCGGAGGGTTTGGCCCTCCTCGATGATCATCATCGCGTGCTTTGGGCCAATCGCCGGCTTTTGAAGTGGTCGGGACTCGAAACGCTCGGCGAAGACGTTTCCTTTTACGAGTTGCTAGACAACCCGGAGATTATGGGGCCCGATTTTTGCCCGTTTCACACGGCGATGGCGACGGGCGTGGAGAGCAATAGCACGCTCCACAGTAAAGAGAATCGTTACTTCCAGGTGCACGCTGCCCCGATCCACTCCGATCAAGATTCGAGGCTCGGTCCGTTCGGGGCCGAGGCGTCCGCTGCCGATGAGCTCGACGCGAACGAGACGCCTTCGCACCATCTGATCGTCACGGTCGGTGAAATCACCGATGAGATTCTGCAGCAGCAAAAGATCGCTGCGATTCACAAGGCGGGACGCGAACTTGCGGACCTTCGGCCTCGTGAGATTTTCATGATGGAGGTCGACGACCGGATTGAGTTGCTTAAGGAGAACATCCGACATTACTTGAGCGACCTGTTGAACTTTGAGGTGATTGAGATTCGGCTGCTCGAACAGGCGACAGGCAATTTGGTTCCTTTGCTGAGCGTTGGGATCGACCAGGAGGCCGCCGACCGGAAGCTTTACGCTCAGCCCCGGGGCAACGGCATCACCGGGTACGTCGCTGCCAGCGGAATGAGCTACATCTGCCACGATGTCGTCAACGATCCACTGTTCATTCCGGGTGTGGCGGCCTCAAAGAGTTCACTCACCGTGCCGCTGATCTTGCACGATCAGATTCTCGGTACCATCAATGTGGAAAGCGTTGAGCCGGCGGCATTCACCGACAGCGATTTACAGTTTCTCGAGATCTTCGCACGCGACGTTGCCTTCGCGCTGAACACGCTCGAGTTACTTGTGGCCCAGAAGGCCAACACGGCGCAGCAGAGCTGTGACGCGATCCATAGCGCCGTCGCCCTTCCCGTCGATGAGATTCTCAACGACGCGGTCAATGTGATGGAAGGATACATCGGCCACCAAGGCGAAGTC
>JBGTCJ010000035.1:0-3340 GCA_041748895.1 Pirellulaceae bacterium | reverse complement strand
CTTTCATCGTGTCAATCATCCTGACGATGTCGTCGCGGCGGCTGAACGTCTCGGGTGTCCACTCGTCCTCAAAACGACTCGCGATGGGTACGACGGCAAGGGTCAGTGGAAGCTGGATGCACTTGCAGCGATGGGGGACTTGAACATCGACTTCGAGCGGCCATTGATCGCCGAAGCTTGGATCGATCACCAGCGTGAAATCTCAGTCATCGTCGCCCGCGGGCGTGATGGCGAGACGATGGTCTTTCCCCCTTTCGAGAACCAACACCGCCACCACATCCTTGATTTGAGCCTCTGTCCGGCAAACTTGGATCCGTCCGCCACACGATCGGCGATCCAGATGGCGACACGGGCCGCGGAGGTGATCTCACTCATCGGCCTGCTTTGTGTCGAGATGTTCCAAACCCGTGAGGGACATTTGATGATCAACGAGATCGCCCCTCGTCCCCACAATTCGGGACACTTGACGATTGAAGCGTGTCGGACGAGTCAATTTGAACAACAGGTTCGTGCCGTTTGTGGCCTTCCGCTGGGAGATCCATCGCTCATCCAACCCGCCGCGATGGTGAATTTGATGGGCGAGCTTTGGGAGGGTGGAACACCCGATTGGTGCCGCGTGTTGGCGTCACCTTCGGTTCACCTTCATCTGTATGGCAAAGGCTCCGCCAAGACCGGTCGGAAGATGGGACATCTCACCAAGACCGGGCCGGAAGCGAACCGGTTGGCCGAGCAACTCCGCCACGTGCGGGGATCCTTGCAGGTGGCAACGGCTCAGTGACGGCCGGATGTCACATGAACATCGCGATCGGGAGCGAAGACGGTGACGTAAGTATTGTTGGCATCGCTCAGCTGGACTTCGGCGATCGACGTCTTTCCCACAGGCGTTCCGCTGGCACCAATGCTCGTGAAGCCGATCCGATGGGTGCCCTGAGGTAGCTCCGCACGGAGCACCTGAATTTCTCGAGACAGGAGGCCCCAGCAGCGCGTATCGGCATGCTCAGTGGCGGACCAAGCCGAGACAACGGCCCAGTGAGCAAGGTCGCGACCGATGCCGTTGATTCCCATCATCCTTGTCGTTTGACCGACGGTCACTTCCTTGGTTACCCGTCGCGCCACCGCTCGGGCGATGGTCCATGGCATCTCGGCTTCATTTTGCTGGATCGCCATCTGAGCGATATCGACCAGCGGTTGCGTCGCGCCGAGCCAAACGCCCGAGCTATCGATCGAAACCGCGGCGACGACCGAATGCGGCACGTGTACCTTGGGCACTTGGACGCTCGCGAGATTCGGAAGTGCGAGCCGCTGTTCCTCGGCCAACGAGTAGACTTGTGTCGCGATCTGCAACGCCGCTGTGGTCGCTTCCGCTTGGGTCGGAACGAGTTGGGGTCCGCGACCGACGCACGCGATCACGTACAAGACGCCGTGACCCGGGGCACTGTGAACACCGGATCCGACCCGCTGAATATCCGCCTTGGCCGGCTGAAAGGCCGGTTGCAGGTGACTGACCAGTTCGTAGGCGCGCGCCGCGTCATCGTAGTCATGGTGAGTCGACTCGCGGAGCACGCCGCGAAGGTAGGGCGCCAAAGCGAGCGGCTGGTAGGCCTGAGTGGTTGGTGCGACCCCTCGCGACTGCGCGAGCTGGGCCAACTCCGTCTGCTTCAACTGTGCCTGCATGGCATAACTTTCGGCGTCACCATCGCCGTTGGCGAGGCTGCACAGCGATAGCATCGATCGGACCATCACCTCCTCATACCCCGCGGGGCGAAAGGCGCGCTGGTTGTCGTCGGTGAGCATCGCCGCGGCGTCGCGATGGAGCGTGATCGAAGCGGCTTTGTCGAACTCGTCCCGGCACTTCCGCAGCGTGATCGACGCTCCGTGGGGGTCACCCGCGGCAAACTGGGCCACGGCGAGATCCAGCCGTGACGTGGGGGCCAGTGCCGATCGCGACTCGGCAACCTTCGTTAGATCGTCGATGGCAGTCGAAAAGTCGCCCCGAAAGTAGGCTGCTCGGCCGCGATCGATCCGTCGCGAATGAACCGTCGAACAGCCTGCCAGCGCAAGCAGGCAAAGCCATCCCAGCACGAGGCCAGGACAGGGGATTACGCTATCGCGGACCCCAAGTGGCTCCGGCGCCGCGGCCGAAAGCTTCGAACCACCGGTTTTCCACCGCCAAGGGACCACCATCGCTGGCTCAGCCATCTCCCTGGCCTAGGCCGAAGTTCCACCATTTTCCGGCACGCGTCTTGTGATAACCCTTTCGGATCTTTGCCGATTCCTTCACGTACTCACCGCTATGCAGGTTGACCATTTCGAGCGTTAGAAGGTAGTCACGCTGAGTCGAGTGATTACGGTCGGTCGTGCCGCTTGTGATGGTCGCGTAGAGGAGCGTGTCGACGGGGGTGCCCTGACGACCGAGCGCCGCCGCAAAGACTTCGCGGTTACCGGGCATGAAAAGAGCATCGGGTCGCATTCGGGTCTCAACCAAAGCCGCATCGACCATGCGGCGGCTGATCGTGCGGAATGACGGAGCGCCGTTGATCTGCGAATCGATCCGCTCGTAGAGCTGGTCCTTGAAGTCAATCATCTCTTCGGCGCTCTTGTTCTCAATACCGATGAAGCAGACCGTTGAGACGCCACCGAGTGGTGCACCGGGAATGCGATCCAACGGAAGCCCAGTCGCGGCGTCGATGATCGCGTCCGCGTCAAAGCTGGCTTGGTGAACCTGCGGCGGACATCGTGAAAGCATCTTCGCGACAGCTTCGTCGACGAGCGGATTCCAGACGCCCGCGCCCGCATCGTGGCTGCCGACCATGTCGACGGCCTGGTCTTTCATGATGTGGGAATAGCGGTGGTTGGCGCATCCACCTGCGGCCAATAAAAGCAGTTCGCCGGCGGCAAGTGCGAGCACGCACGCTCCCAGACTCGTGCGGCATTCGCGGTGCGTCGGCTTTTCTGAGAAGGTAGGGCGCACTTTGGATGCCGCTTGGGCGTCAAAGGATTGACCGAACAGGGATTGCATCGGCATGCGGCTTGACTCGAAAGGCTGGGAATCGCCTCAGCGGCGACGGTGGCTCGGGAGCGGGCGGAACGGACGCAACGTACCGATTGGGCTTGTAGCGTCGGCAGCTACGATTTCGATAGACGAAAAATGTCACTCGTGACCCGCTGTCGCGGGCCCCCGTTGATTCGTATCGGGCGAACGCTACTAGTGATCGGCCTGGCGCACGCCTCAGGATCCGGAAATCCGCTGCGAGGCTCAACGGCGCAGCATTTGCCCTATTTTTCCAAGAGACTCTGCAGCCCGCAAAACCGGCACAGTCTCCGATTGGCACACTAAACC
>JBGTCJ010000034.1:0-3624 GCA_041748895.1 Pirellulaceae bacterium | reverse complement strand
AGTCGGCTTTTGCGCCGGCAATGCCGAAATGATTCGCGGTCTCGGGACGATCAAGGGTTACTACGATTACGGCATGTTCCAGGCGATCCAGATTGCGGCGATTGTCGCGCTGCGCGAGACCGAGGCCGCCGTCGAGAACCAGTCGTTGATCTACGCCGGGCGACGCGACGCGTTGGTTGGCGGCCTCAAACGCATGGGATGGAAAGTCACGCCACCGCGGGCGGGGATGTTCGTCTGGGCGGAGGTCCCCGAGCCCTGGCGAAGCACGATGAGTACGATGGATTTCGCGATGAAGTTGCTCGAAGAAGGGGACGTCGCGGTCAGTCCGGGTAGCGGATTCGGCCCTGCCGGCGAAGGCCACCTGCGATTGGCCTTGGTTGAGAACGAGCAGCGGTTGCGGCAAGCCGTCCGCCAGATCTCGCGTTGCCTCACCCGCGATACGCAAGGCGTTCCGAGCGGCTCTTGACCGATACCATCTTCACCAAATCTTCATCTGTCATGCGTTAGCGTTCGGGTGCGGAGCGGTCGTCGAGATGGTAAACTCCCCGCGCTATCCGTCACCCGACGCTCGTGGGAACTCATGAATCTCCAATTCGATCCGTGGTTGCCGAGGTCCGCGTGGGTGGGCTTATTGGCATTCGTGTTGGGCGGTTGCGGGTCTTCCGGGTCGGGTCGCTCGGCCGACGATGGACCCGGCGTGAACCGCGAGTTGCAGGGCAAGATCACGATCGATGGGAGCAGCACGGTGTTCCCGATCAGTGAATCCGCGGCCAGTCAATTTCAGAAGCAGTTCCCCAACGTTCGTGTCAACGTCGGGGTATCGGGCACCGGCGGCGGGTTCAAACGCTTCACCAAAGGTGAAACCGACATTTCCGACGCCTCCCGGCCGATCGAACCCGAAGAGTTTGAGGCTGCACGTTCCTCGGGAACGTCTTTCCTCGAATTGCCGATCGCCTACGACGGATTGACCGTGGTGGTCCACAAGGACAACGATTGGGTCGACTACTTGACGATCGAGGAGATTCAAAAGATCTACCTCGCCGACCGCGCCGCCAAGAACTGGAGCGGCGTCCGCGACGGATGGCCAGACAAGCCAATTCGTGCCTTCGCCCCTGGTACCGATTCGGGAACCTTTGACTATTTTCGCGAGATCATTGCCGGAAAAGAAGGGTCGCTCAGGCCGGACATGAGCACCAGTGAGGATGACAACGTTCTGGTCACCGGCGTCGCCGGTTCTCCCGAAGCGATCGGATTTTTCGGCGTCGCGTACTACGAGGAAAACAAGGACAAGGTCAAGGCGGTCGCGATCCTGAATCCCGAACTCGACGAGCGTCACCTGCCGACCCCTGAAACCATCCTATCGGGCGAGTACGCACCTTTTAGCCGTCCGCTGTTCATCTATGTCAATTCGCAGTCGATCCGGCGTCCCGAGGTCAAACGGTTCATCGCCTACTACCTCGACAACGCACCCTCGCTCGCCAAACAGAACAATTACATCGCGTTACCCGATAGCGTCTACGAGATTGCCAAAGGCCGCTTGAGCTCTCGGAAGTCGGGGACGTGTTACGTGACAGGTGACGGCGAGAAGCGGGGTGGGCCGGTTACCGATGTCTATCAAGACTCCCATTTGACCGATATCCATTAGCGGTATCGCCGGGGCATGACTGGCCAGTTCATCCTTCATCCGCGGTCCGTTGTCATAAACCTCCGAGCCTGATGCAGCATGGCGACCAGCTTGAGTGAATCGATCGCATCGGACGAGTTGAATGAGCGCGTGGCATCGCTGCTCGGTGGAGATCAGCGATCGTTGGCGATGATTCGATCGCGTGAGGCGCTCGTTTACGTGCTGTTGATCCTCTGTGGGATTTTCAGTTTGCTCGTGACCGTTGCGATCATCGTCGTCTTGGTGACCGAAACGCTCGAGTTCTTTCGCTCCGATGAGGTGACGTTTCTCGATTTCATCGGTTCGACACGGTGGAACCCGTTATTGGGTGGTGAGAAGAGCTTCGGTATCTGGGCGCTCATCTCGGGGACGATGTTGGTGACGGCGATCGCGATGCTGATCGCGCTCCCGTTGGGGCTGATCACGGCCGTCTATTTGAGTGAGTACGCACCCAAGAGCGTTCGCGGCGTGCTCAAGCCGGTCCTCGAGGTGTTGGCGGGGATCCCGACGGTCGTGTACGGTTTTTTTGCGTTGATGACGATCACGCCCGTCCTTCAGTGGTTGCATGGGGGATTCAACATTTACAACGCCGCGAGCGCCGGTATTGCCGTCGGCATCCTCTGCTTGCCAACGGTCTGTTCGCTCGCTGAGGACGCCTTGCAAGCGGTTCCTCGTTCGCTTCGCGATGCGGCCTACGGTCTCGGTGGGACGCGATTCGATGTATCGGTCAAAGTCGTACTTCCGGCGGCACTGAGCGGGATCATTAGCGCGTTCTTGTTGGCGATCGCTCGGGCCGTCGGGGAGACGATGATCGTTGCCTTGGCGGCCGGTGGTTTGCCCCAGGTGACCATCGACCCGCGAGATCAGGTGCAAACGATGACCGGATTCATGGTTCAAATGGCCGGGGGGGACGTTTCGAATTACGGGACCGAGTACTACTCGATGTACGCCGTCGCGTTCACTCTCTTCCTGATGACCCTGGCGGTCACGATGGTCGGTAATTTGGTTCGGCGGCGTTTTCGTGAGGCCTACGAATGAGCGACCCGGAGGTTTTGCGGGACGATGCCTCCGCGGGGATCGATCGGCCAAGTGCTACCGATGCCTTGCCGCTCGATCGCGTCGAACTGCTGAGCGTTGAACCGAGGCGTGCGACGGATCGGCGTTTCCAGCGATTGTGTGTCGTCACGGCGGCATGCTCGGTATTCATTTTGATCGTCTTGCTCGCGTCGATCCTGACGCAGGGAATTCCCAACCTATCCTGGACCCTGCTCACGAAGGGTCCCGAGCCCGATGCGGCGGAAGCCGGGATTCGCCCGGCGATTTTCGGAACGCTGTGGGTCTGTTCGATTTGCGCCCTGTTGACGCTTCCGGTTGGAATTGCCACCGCCATTTTGCTCGAGGAGTACAAGCCGCGTCACCGATTGGCGCAGTTCTTTTATTCTGTCGTCCAGCTCAACATTGCCAACTTGGCTGGTGTCCCCAGTGTGGTGTACGGCATCTTGGGTCTGACCGCGTTCGTTTCGATGTTTGGGTTATTCGCGACCCAAAACGGCGGCGCGACGCATCCGCTGGAATGGGGAGTTCGTTATTACGACCAATTCTTTAGCGAGGGTGATCGGTCAATCCTGGTCCCGGTCGAATCCGCCCAGGCCCCATCAACTCGCCCAACGGCGACCATGGATGCGAGGGATTTCGACATGCAACCGGTCGCGGTCTCGATCATCGGTGAGGATGAGCCCCTGCCTACTGACGATCGGCTCGAGTACACCCTTCGAAGCGATGCCGAGGCGGGGCGGATCAGCAAGAAGGCGTGGTATTATTGTTCCTTGCCGCTGGGGCGAGGCGTGTTGACGGGGGCACTCACGCTGATGCTCGTCGTCCTGCCGGTGATCATCATCAGCAGCCAGGAGGCACTTCGCGCGGTGCCGCCGTCGTTGCGTGAAGGCGCCCTGGGTTTGGGG
>JBGTCJ010000033.1:0-3142 GCA_041748895.1 Pirellulaceae bacterium | reverse complement strand
ATCTCGTCCCAGGCGGCCGACCGCAGACGGTGCTTGTCGAACGGCGTGGTCCCGGTCAGCAGCTCGTTCAGCAGCACGCCCAGCGAATAGATGTCGCTGCGGGTATCGATATCGAGTTGGTTGAATTTGGCCTGCTCGGGACTCATGTACTCGACCGTTCCAATCACCTGACCGAACTCCGTGAACATTGTCTTCTCGGTCAGTCGCTGAGCCGTTGCCTTGGCTACGCCGAAGTCAATTACCTTTGGCATCGCATGATCGTCGTATTCGGCCACGAGCACATTGGATGGCTTAAGATCACGATGAATCAAACCTTTCTGGTGAGCATGCTGCACCGCTTGGCACACGGGCACGAGCAGCTCCAGACGCGCTCGAGGAGGGAGGTGTTTCTCGTCGCAGTACTGAGTGATTGACACTC
Source organism: Pirellulaceae bacterium (assembly GCA_041748895.1). Taxonomy (GTDB): domain Bacteria; phylum Planctomycetota; class Planctomycetia; order Pirellulales; family Pirellulaceae; genus UBA6163. The sequence continues at coordinate 2,724 of JBGTCJ010000033.1, read as the reverse complement.
CCTTGACCAGTTCCATGACGAAGTAGGGGCGGCCACTGTCCGTTGCACCAGCGTCTAGAACCTTCGCAATGTTGGGATGGTCCATCAAAGCCAGCGCTTGACGTTCTGCCTCGAAGCGCGCGATCACCTGGCGAGTATCCATCCCCGGCTTGATGATTTTGAGTGCTACCGTTCGGTGAATCGGAACCGTTTGCTCTGCCATGAACACGACGCCCATGCCACCTTCGCCAATCTGTTGCAGAAGCTTGTAGGGGCCAACGACGGTCCCCGGTTGCTCCAGCACACCTAGATTCACGGTCTCTCCCAGTACCGCCGGCGGAGAATCGAGGAAGAAAGTCTCTTGGCGCTCGTGTTCGATGAGCAATTTTTCGACTCTCGCTCGCAGCGCAATGTCGCCCTGACAGGCTTTCTCCAACACAGCAACCCGCCGTAACGGCTGATCTGCTTGCAGAGCCTCAATGAAAATGTCGCGTTCGCGCATCCGCAGCTTCTTACCGAATGGAGGTCGAAGGTACCGATGGATAGTGCGATAAATCGCGCGAGATCGCGCAAAGTCAGCTTTCGGACGAGAACAACGAGCATCCGTGGCCGGATCGAATCTAACCCGGATCCAACTGTCGACGTAGCCAGGCTCGCGCGAAAGCCCACATGAAGTCGGCCTGACGCGGAGATATTCCTAGGATTTCGGCGGCCTGAGGGATGGTAAGTCCAGCAAAGTATCGCAGCTTCACCAACTCAGCCGACTGCGGATCGTCGTGGACAAGCCGTTCCAGAGCTTCATCGAGGGCTAGGAGATCTGTCGATTCTTCGTCTGCTGCAATTTGAGACGGATCGAATTCCTGTCGGTCACGACCCCCGCCATGTTTTTCGCAGGCACGACGCCTGGCGTTCTCGACGAGGATTCGCCGCATGGCCTCGGCTGCGGCACCAAAGAAGTGGCCACGGCTATTCCACGATTGCTTTGTGCCTTTGGATCCTAATAGCCGCAAATAAGCTTCGTGGACCAGCGCAGTCGCTTGAAGCGTTTGCCCGGGCTTCTCGTGAGCGAGTCGAGCCGCGGCCAACCTCCGCAATTCTTCGTAAACCAGCGGCAATAGGTGTTCAGCGGCACTCGAGTCACCTGACTCGACTTGACACAAAATCTGCGTTACATCGGCCATCTCGGCGATTGTAGCACCGCCCAATACCCTTTTGTTGTCTGTCGAAAAAAGACCGACGGCGTGGGTCGCGAAAAGTCAATCAGGCGTGGACGTCGAGCGTTCCGGGCGAAAGTTTGATCGGCAGAACTGAAGGTGCCGCTGCTTTGGACGATTGGACCATCGCCGACGGGTCAACACGATCGAGGCGATTTCTCCAGCGGCCGCCACCTCCAGACGCACTCCCTCCGTCACGATCACCGGCGCTGCCCTGAGACCATCTCTGGTGATCGGCCCCGTTGCCACCGAATTCGCCCTCGGAGCGTGTCTCGACATCAAACCGCTCGATCACCATCCCCTGTGACTCGAGACGTTGCCGAAGTTCGGGGAGGTGCTCTCGAATCAGTTGGCTTGCGGTCTCGCTTTCGGCGATCACCGACGCCGCCATCGTCCGTCCCACAACCCGCATCTCCAGACGGACGCTGCCGAGCGATTCGGGATGCATCCGCATTCGAATTTGCCCGCCGTCGGCTGCCAGTCGCTGGAACGCCTTGGCCACACGATGCACCAGCCGAACGCGGTCGGCTACCTCAGTCGACGAGACACCCGACAGATCACCGCGCCGGGCCGCTTGGCCCGCCGCACCGGAGACGGTTGTATCGCCCACGGGTACGCGCAAACCAACCAGCGTCGAGTCGGTTTCGCCCGAGACCATCGTGCTGGGCGTCGACGGGGTAGGGCTTGGCGAAAGTTCCTGTCCCCCGTTCGTAGCCGCCGACTCGAGGGAGGCCATCGGCTGGACGCCCTCGGAAGGGATCCCCGCACCGCGGTGGATCGACGCGCCACCGGTCAACCGCGCACCATCGACGGCAATCAGGTCTTCCTTCGCCGCTTCGAGCGCAGCCGCATCTCGCGCGGTGTCTGGCCTGCTTCGCGAAGCGGTGACCGTGTCGCGCCGCGCGGTGGAGCGTGCACGCGAGGCTCCGTCGCCCCGTCTCCCTGAGGAATCATGCCGAAGGTCCTCATTGGCACCATCCACGCCGTGCGAGACCTGCCGCATCGCAGCGGTCTGCGTCGGCTCCGAATCAAGCGAATCCGGTGCCGTCAGTCGAACCCCCTCTGTGTCTCGTGCCTTGTCACCGGGAAAAGAGACGTTTCGCATCGAGGCGACAGGATCGACTTCGGCTGCCCGTGCGGTTTCGCTCGCGTCGGAGAAACCTTCGACATCGATAGCCCGGCTCCGCGTCGCAGAGGAACCGCTCGGAACCGATAACGCCGCTTCTTCATCTGGGCTCAGCGAACCGTCATCGCCCTGTCTCGGGGTGGTCCGGACATCGGCAACGGGAGTCGCTTCCTCGTTGACCACGTCGCCCTCGACACCGCGCCAAATATCGAGGCTTGCGCTGCCATCGGGGCCATCGCTCGCGTTAGGGCTATCGGTCGTGACTGGGGGGGCCGCCGCGATGTGGGACGCCGCCAAGTCGGCGTTTGACTCAAGTTCGGAATCATCGGGCCGGTGATCGTTGTCAGCGCTTACCTCGGAATCTTCACCGCGCTGCGAGTCCTCCACTTCGAAGCCTGTCACTTC
>JBGTCJ010000032.1:0-7423 GCA_041748895.1 Pirellulaceae bacterium | reverse complement strand
GGCATTCGACAGATACCCGCGCGGACAATGGACCTGCTTGAGCGAGCAGGCTGAAACTTCACCGGGCAGGGTCAAAATCTGGAAAACGCGAGGAGCGGTTACCCTTGCCACATCGGATCAGCGTTTGGTACGAAAGCACTTGAGATATCGCCCGATTCTCTGCTTCATCGCGATCCCACGCAATAGTCTTCGGAAGTCTGGTGAACACGCCGTTTGAGCGCAGCGATTTTCGCGCAGGCTGGCGTCTAACACTGCTGGTCGTGTCGGTCGCTTGGGTGCTCGTCGGCTCGTCGGGTTGTCGAGCGATCAGCCGCTACGATCAGAGCCGCCAATCGATTTCCGCTCGCCGCCTGAGTCGACAGGGGCTTGAGGCGATGCACGTTGGCCAGTGGGATGTCGCTGAGAGTTTGTTCGCCAGCGCCCTCGACATCACGACCACCGACGATCGCGCCCACTGGGGGCTCGCCGAATCACTCTGGCAACGGGGCGAACGCACCAACGCGCTGAGACACATGGAGGAGGCGGTCCGTTTGAGCGGATCGGACCCGCGATTGATGCGACGTCTTGCTCGCATGTACCTCGATCTCGATCGGATTGAGGATGCCAATCGTCAAAGTTTGGCGGCGCTCGGGGCCGACCGCACGTCTGCCGAGGCTTGGGCGCTGCGAGGCGAATGCCTACTTGCCGGAGATGATCCAAACGCGGCTCTCGCAGCGTACCACCGCGCCTTGGCGATTCAGCCTCAGTACCCCGAGGTCCAAATTCAGATCGCCGAAATCTATCGGACCCAAGGCCGCTACGATCGGCTGCTAGCAACGATCGATCGACTACAAGAATCCGTTGGTGATGACGCAGCGTGTCCCGCCCACGCGCACCTGCTCCGCGGCATTGCCTTGCAGCAACTGGGGCGTCCGTCCGACGCCGAACGTTGCTTTGTCGAAGCCTCGGTATCTGAGCCAGACAACCCCGAAGCGTTCTTGCGTCTGGCGAGTTTGATGATCGAAACGGGACGAACTCGGGCCGCCCAGGAACCGCTTGCCCATGCCCTTCGTCTTGCCCCCGACCTCCCGATGGCCGTGGCACTCGCGAAGCATCTCGAAGCGTCTGACACGACGATCGCGTCGGAGTCGCAGGGAATTCGTCGCTAAATAGCTCGCGTCGCGGACCCATCACCAATCATTTGGTAAGGCGTCAAGCCGTCGCTGAATCTCGCCAACGACGTCCCGGAACCCGTGGCCGCCGGGACCGCCGAAGCGAGTCTGAAGTTCGTCGGCAGGGATGTCCTCGGGAAGCCCATCCCAAGGAGGAAAGAACGCATCCACGTCAAAGCCAGTGGCCAATTCGCTCTGCAGTGCGGCGGCTTTCGCTGCGTCTTGCGTTGCGATGATGGCGAACCGGTTTCCGGCCATGTTGGCCAACATGTCCACAAAGGAAAACCCACTCCCACCACGCTGGGAATCCAACTTTTCCTTCATCAATCCGACTCGATCGCTCGTTGCCTCGTTCGAAAGAAGCACCAACAACGCACTCACCCAAAAGTGTCGAGGCAAGTCGCGCCGGCCTCGGAGCGTCACCGTTCCCAGAACCTTTTTCGCACGCGCCCGCAACTCGTCATCAAACACCTCGCCGACGAATGGCTCGAGATCCGGATGCCCCAAAAGGATCGCCAATGCGGAAATCGCGGCGCGATTCTCGATCCGTGGGTCGCGGTTCGTTGATCGCTCGCGAGCCATCCGGAATGCCGCCTCGATCAGCGTGCCAAAACGATCCGCATCGCGCGGCATTCGATCGTGGACGTCAACCAAATGCTTCAAGTGGAGTTGGGTTTCGTGTGCGACGTCGGGACGATTCCAGAGCAAGTGGACTAAGGCGGGCACGACCTGACGATGGATCGCGCCAGGTTGGAGAACCACCCGAATCGCCCCCGGTTGCGGCCGCAGTGTGTCCACGGCCACGATCACCCGCCGAATTTGCGGATCGTCCAAGAGCATCGAATGGATGAACGCCGAAAGGAGATGGCGAGCGGGCGCGGGTAACGTCAGACGCCCCACCTTCAAATGAAGCACATCAAACTGAAAGGCACCGTTGTCGATTGCGAGACTGGCGTCGAGTTGAGCGTTTACAAACCGATCGCTGCGTCCGGGCAATGCCATGCTGGTAGCGGCAACGAATCGATTGTGTTGAAAATGGAGGGTCGCCTGACCCCGAGCGCCACCGCGGCTGAGCACTGCCTCGATCAGACCGTTGATTTCAGCGTCCTCGAGTTGCAACTCACGCGATTCACCTTCCCCCCGACGTGTATCGCGGATCCGCTGCGCCAACGCCCGTTTCTCGGCGGTGCCCATTGCCTCGGTTTCCAATCGCAGTGGCACGTCAGAGATCGCCATGCCAACGAACGTTGTGACCGCGGCGATTCCGATCAAAGCCAAAATGGTCACCAGGGCCAGTGACCAAAGCAACGGGACCGTGCCGCGTCGTGTGGCCCATCCAAGCTGGATCCCAACGCAGTAGCTGGCTAGTGGCAACACCATCGCATCGATCGCGGGTGGCGTTTGCCTAGCGACTGCGAGGCAAACGCCGATCGTGATCAATCCAAACCCGATGCACCCCAACCCGATCACCAACCGTCTCGGGCGGTGGGGCGTCGCGAGCGGTCGGCACGCCAGTGGCGTCAACCATCCGAGCGCCAACGCCAATCCCAGCACGGCAAACTCTCGCCACACGAGACCTCGAATCCAAACGAAAATCGCGCCCGAATTTTCAAACGCCCAATCGACTTGCTCAAACGGCGTGTTGCGAGCTCGCCATGCCAGCAGCAAAACCGCACCGACAAAGATCGTCAAAACGCCGCGCCACAACCAGACACGGTGCTGGCCCGCATGATGTTGACCCGAGTGGTGCCGACTCAGCACGCCATCGCCTGCGAGCGATTGGTTCGACGAATCAGTTTGCAAAGGGATTTCCGTTGAGGGTGCCGCACATCGGCGATCGTGGCTCTGCAGCAACACGCACCAGCCGCCGAGTCGACCGCAGTCTATCCGACGACGTCGTCCAGTGGCTCGGCCATTCCCTGATCATCGATCTGCCATGGGGTCCACAGAAGGACGAGCGGCTTCGTTTTTAGGTCGCTCTTTCGGGGAGCGATCGTCATCTCTTCGAGCTCGATCACGTGTGGATCAAATCGTCGAACCATGGCGTCGATTTCGATCTTGATCTCCGTGTTGAGGTCTTCCAGGTCCAACTGCAATTGACCGATCGCCGCATGGGCCCGGTCGACATCACCTTTCTTCTCCGCGGCCTTGGTGGCTCCGCGTACTGCCGTGGTCGTCTTGCTCGAAGCCGACGCGCGGCCACCGACTTTGTTACCAAAAAATGCGCCGAGGATCGACGTCCCGATGGTGATCGCCGAGTTGACCGACGCCTCTTTGAGGGCCGCTCTCTCACGATCGAGCCGGTCGGCTGCCGTGCGTATCTTCTTATCCAGCGATTTCGCCTTGACCGCGAACTTATCGCGGATTCGCGCGGTCTCACGATCTCGCAGTTCCCGCAGGGCTTGCGAGAAGTACACCCTTGCCTCTCCCTCGCTCATCCCCGGCGGTGCAACCTTGCCCACCGCGCGACAGCGATAAAGTTGGATCGAGTGATGACGATAGAGGTAATCAACAAGTTGTTTTGCGAGTCGTTTGAAAGTCGCCGCACCTCTCAACTCGTTGGGCAATTCGGTGAACGTGAATGCGTCGTCGGGCGACGCGAGCGGTTCGATCCCAGCGGCAAGCATCTCGCTCGACTCCCATCCGTCCGCCGGAATGCCATTGCCACAGCGAAGCAGGGCCCGGAAGTCGACCCAGTGGTCGAGCCCAGCCGAAAGGCGTACGTAGTGCAATGAACCCTCACCAAGAATCGAGGGGCGATAGATGAGTTTGCCGCGGGGATCTGGAGCAACCGACGGCCTCAGGAATTTTTCGTCGATCTCCGCTGGCACGACAGGACGCATCAACGCCGCTGCCGACAGGGTCTCCGCTTCCACGTGCTCCCGCTCCCGCGAATCAGGCTTGGCCCGCTCGCGCCGATCGGCCATCAAGCGGCTGATCTGATCTCTCGCCAGCGGTCCCGCCATGTAGGACATCGCCCATCGGGATTGGAAGACGCTGGGGCCGTCGTCATGCACGTTGTTCATCAAGAATACGCGACCAGTGAGCCCCGAGAGCATTCGCTCCACCTCCCGTCGATCGAATATCGCACCGCTTTGGATTGACGCGCCCTCGAGCCCATCCATTACACGTGCCTTATCTCGTTCGGTTTGCAATCGCCCGAGGAACCAAGTGCCGATATTGGCAAGCCCCTTGTAATCGAGATCGACGGGGTTTTGCGTGGCGAGCGTGATACCGAGACCGAAGGCGCGGGCCTGCTTGAGAAGTGCCAGCATCGGTGGTTTTGATGGCGGCACAGCAGTCGGCGGAAAGTAACCGAACACTTCGTCCATGTAGAACATTGCTCGAAGCGAACTGGTGCCGCTTTGTGTTCGCATCCAGGCTAGCAGCTCATTGAGCAGGATGGTCACGAAGAACATCCGCTCGCGATCGCTCAGGTGCGCAATCGAAACGATCGACAGCCTTGGCTTTCCATCTGCGGTGTGAAGCAACCTTTCGATGGAAAGCGATTCGCCCTCGAGCCAAGTCGAGAAAGCCGGAGAGGCCAGCAGGTTGTTGAGCTGCATCGCCAATTTGCCCCGATCCGACGCAGGCATGAACGTATCCAGATCGAGTACCCCGACACGCTCGATCGGAGGCCTCTGAATCAACCCAACTAGGTCGGCGATCGTCACGTCCTTGCCGTCTCGCCAACACCAGTCAAAGATCGAGGCGATCAGGATATGAGGTGGTGAGAGCAAGGGGTCGGCATCGATGCCCATCAGCGTCAAAAGTCCCGATGCCGCACCGGTCACCCGTTCTCGCATCGCATCGGCATCGTCGAGCAGCTCAGCCGGCGGTGCATCGAAACGGCGAAGAACGGTTAACGCAATGCCAACGTTGCTCCCCGGTGTGTAAACGGTGATGTCCACGCTATCGCGAAACCGTTGGATTCGCTCGGGTGATTGTCCCCACGATGCGAGGCCCTCCCGCCAACGCGTGGCCGTATCCGCCGCCAACGTCTCGAGCGTCACGCCTTTGCGAGTCGCCTCACCTGGATCGACCCAAGGGAGGAAATCCTCACCGCGGAGCGAGGGGAAGGTCAGCAGAAGATTGCCCAGGTCGCCCTTGGGATCGACACAGATCGCAGGGATGCCGTCAATCGCCGCCTCCTCGAGCAGTGCCAAGCACAACCCGGTCTTGCCGCTGCCCGTCATTCCGACACACATCGCGTGAGTGCAGAGATCTTTGGCGTCGTACATCAGGACCTCATCCTTGAGTGTCCCGGCGGCTAGGTCATAGTGGCGTCCAAGGTAGAACGAGGCGAGCTTCTCGTATTGGTCAACGGTCGGAGGCGATAACGTCATGAGCATGGCAGAGGGGCGTATGCGAGCGTGTGGACTTCCGTCCGCACATGTTAACCCACCGGCCGACCCGTCAACGACCCGAGTAATAGAGCGTCGCCGCGACCCCGCCGAACTCGTTCAACCTCTTGGCGGCATCGCCGTGCACGAAGCCGATTTCGCAGTCGGCTAGCACGCTCTTGAGCATCAGCTCATCGAACTCGTCGGAATCCAGTGGGACCGACACATACACCTTATTGGCCTGGCCCTGCTCGATCGCCGCCAACACGCCCTGCCATTCCAAAACCGCGGTTCCGCAGGCGTGACGCCGAGAGATCAGCTCATCGACCGTTGCCAAATCTCGTTCCGCTTCCGTTTCATCCGCAACCCGCTTCACGACCTCGGCGATCTCGTTGGGCGTGCTGTCATGGGCAATCCGTTCGATCGAGACCAATTGATCGTAGATCGCAGGATGCAGCGCGTGCTTAACGGCATGAGCCATTTTTAAGTTGCCACCGAACACGATGTGCTCGAACTCGCTGTCACTGGTGAAATGGGCGTGGATTGCCTCAGCCGCATCGGCTGCGACGCGGCGCTCCGTGTCGAGGTCACGTCGTTCGGAGGCCTGGGTTCTCGAAGTCCGCCCGCCGGGACGAAGCGACACACCACCGCTTGGCCCCATATTCACCGTGACTTCCTCCGTGGGAGCCGTCAGAAAGACCTCGACCATCTTGCCATCTTCCTCTGAAAAGAGCACGACCAAATACTTGCGGTACCGATCGAGCGCGAACAAAAGCGGCTTGACCTGGGGGAGCCCAAACGACAACCGAGTCGGCATCGGGACTGGCAAGTCGAGCGTCAAAAAATCTTGATGGTCGGTGAAGATCACGATCGAACGTCCTTGCGGCTTGCTGTCCTGCAGGTGCGACAGGATCGCTTCCTCGGTATCTGCCCATTGCCGTTTGGTGTCACGACGCTTCATTTCCTGCAGGCATTGATCCGCCTCGATCCGTTTGGCCTCGTTTTTCAGCTCGATCAGCCACGCAGGGCGGTCGCGACGGTTATCGGCATCGGTCGAATCCACCCCCACGTATGCCGTCAGGATCGGGGTATCCTCGTAGTGGTGCTGGGTGATGAAGTCTCGCAGTGCATCGAGAACTCTTTGGATCTGGGCTTTCACGGAGATGGATACCTAGCAGAGTGGTTGGGAAACGAACGGGCCGGAGATCGTACCGTAGCCCCCGCGCGGGTGCAACGAACGTCGCCGAAGTGGGACAATCCCGGTCCGACCATCACCACTCCCGAGCTCCACCACCAGGTCCTCGGCAGCCGCTCTAGCAATCTTCGATAACCTTTCAATCACGTCCCGAGGTCGTATGTCGCATTCAACAGATTTTATGGTTATGGCTTTCCGTTGGGGAACGTTGGTTGCAAGTGCTCGTTGAAAAACTGATCGATGTCGTTTGCAACCCGATCGATCCATTCCGCTCGATTCCAGTGTCCGTGCGTGGCGCCCTCGTGAATCACGAGGCTCGTCGGAATCCTGAGCTGCTTCATCCGCCCGATCGTCGGTAGGTCGGTTTCGGGGTTATCGAGGCTACCCCTGAGAAACAGGATCGGCGGATCGTCTGAGGTGAGTTGTTCATGGGCGTCAGCCTGGCGATAGGCTTCAGGAAGTTCATCGATCGTGGCACCGATCCAATCGATGGCGTTGGACGGTTGGTTGGCATCGTGCGAACGATCGGCGACCGGCCCACTAGCGATTCGCATCGGGCCAGCCATCACGACCGCCGCCTTCACGCGTGCCGTCACGTCCGGTGGGTCGACGCTGTCCTGCGGGCCCGAGTGAGCCGCCGCCGTCGCCATCAGGCCCACCAGGTGACCACCCGCCGATCCACCCACGGCGCCGATTCGTTCGGGATCGATGCCGAACCGATTGGCGTGGGCTCG
>JBGTCJ010000031.1:0-3406 GCA_041748895.1 Pirellulaceae bacterium | reverse complement strand
GGTCGATTGGGCGAACAGCCCTCGCACCCAGAATTGCTGGATCACTTGGCGGCGGAACTGATTCGAGAGAACTGGCAACTCAAACCGATCCACCGCCTGATCGTGAACTCGGCGACCTACCGCCAATCGACACAGCACCCTGAGTTTGATGACTTTCACACGATTGACCCGCTCAATCGATATTACTGGCGTGGCGAGACGAGGCGATTGCAGGCCGAGCAGATTCGCGATGCGATTCTTGCCGTATCGGGCCAATTGGATGACCGAGGCGGCGGACCCGGTGTGTTGCCTGATGTACCGAAGCGATCGATCTACACGCGGGTGATGCGGAATTCGCCCGACGAGCTGATGGAGAGTTTCGATCTACCGCTGTTCTTCTCAAGCAATTCATCACGAAACACGACCACGACCCCGGTTCAATCGCTGCTGCTGATCAATAGCGAATTGATGCTCGCCCACGCACGTCGATTGGCGAGCGACGTACGCCGCGGCGATCAAGATCTTTCCTCAAGCGTGGTCGAGGTCTGGAGTCGAGTTTTTGGCAGAGAGCCTTCGACCGACGAGATCCAGCAGTCGTTGAAATTCATCCGAGACCAGAGCGATCGCTTGGCCCTACTTCAATCGACTCAGCAGTCGAGCATCATCGAGACCGCCAAGCTGCCCTATCGCGACGGCCAAGCGGTGCGGTTCGAGATCGAGGATCCGAACCTGCAATTGTTTGTCAAACACCACGATTCGCTGAACGTGGGCAATTTCACCGTCGAGACATTTTTCCAACTGCGATCGATCGATCAGGGCGCCTCGGTCCGCACGCTTGTGGCCAAGTGGAATGCAGATCGACAGGCCCCTGGTTGGAGCTTGGGAGTGACGGGGAAGGGGTCGCGTCGCAAGCCACACACGCTGGTGTTGCAGATGTCCGGAGACTTGGCTGGCGGTGGCTTCGATAATCGAGCCATTTTCTCGGACCAGCATGTGGAGATCAACAAACCGTATTACGCCGCTGCGAGCGTGACGCTGGCGACCGATACCCAGGGCGGGACCGTGGCCTTTTATCTCAAGGACCTTTCCAACGATGACGAGCCGCTTTTGATCGCGAGCATGGACCACGACATCAAAGGCGGACTATCCAACGCGTTCCCGCTGAGCTTTGGGGCTGTGGGCGAGCAGGCCAAACACCCGTTTGACGGACTCGTTGACGACGTACGGATCGTTTCACACGCCCTGGGTGAGGACCAACTTCTTTATGCCGCCGAAAAGGAGGTGCGTGGGACCATCGGTTTCTGGCGGTTTGAGTCGGACCCCGGCGTGATGCGAAGTAGCGTCGGCGAGGACCTTCGAATCGAAGCTCGGGGACGGTCGATCGTCGAGCTTGCCCCGGCCGATGCCGCTTTTGTCGATTACTGCCACGCACTCCTAAATTCCAACGAGTTCCTCTATGTCCATTAGACAGCGATTAGGACCCATCGGCGGTGTGGCGCTTCGGCATCTGGAGTATCCGACCAGCAGGCGTGAGTTCCTCACTCGCAGCGGGGCTGGCTTTGGCGCGGTCGCGCTTGCCGGACTGATGGCCCGTCCAAGTGACGCAGCGAACCGCTCGGCCGCGTCCGGAAACCAGGGATCGACGCTGCCCAACCCTGAAAACCCATTCGCGGCTAAATCGCCACACTTCAAGCCGACGGCCAAGCGGGTGATCTTCCTATTCATGGAAGGCGGGCCGAGTCATCTCGACCTTTTCGATCCTAAGCCGCTGCTACAAGAACTCGCGGGGCAAACGATCCCCGATAGCTTCGAGACGGTGGTGACCGCGTTCGGCGAGACTAAATCGCCGCTACTCGCGTCGAAGCGAAAGTGGAAGCAGCATGGCCAATCGGGCACTTGGGTTTCGGATTGGCTGCCACACACCGCCCAGTGCATCGACGACATCGCCGTGATCCGCTCTTGCCAGGCCGACGGAATCAACCATTCCGCGGGTGTCTGTCAAATGAACACCTGCTCGATCCTTAGCGGCCGCCCCTCGCTTGGTAGTTGGGTCAGCTATGGACTGGGAACCGAAAGTCAGGATTTGCCTGCTTTCGTGGTTATGCAGGACAACGCTTCGTCGGTCGTCAACGGCCCGCGCAACTGGGGTGCGGGCTTCATGCCTGCGGTCTACCAAGGCATCCGTTTTCGCGAGGGCACCCAGCCCATTCCCTACTTGAGAACACCCGAGGGAATGGACCAGACCCAGCAATTGGCGAAGCTCGAATTCATTCACTCGCTCAATCGTGGGTATGCCGCCAAGCATCCCGAGCAAACCGAACTCGAAGCTCGGATCGCGAGTTACGAACTCGCTTTTCGCATGCAGTCCGAGGCCCCCGGCGCGATCGACCTGAGCGGGGAAACCGCTGAAACCTTGGCCATGTATGGGATTGGGTCCAAAGAAACCGATCCGTTTGGCCGGCTGTGCCTGCTGTCGCGCCGACTTGCCGAAAGCGGAGTGCGATTCATCCAGCTCTATCACGGCGCGGGCAGCAAATGGGATGCGCACGCCGACATCGAGAAGAACCACACGAACCTCTGCCAAGCGATGGATCAACCGGTCGCGGCGCTGCTGAAGGACCTCAAGCGCCGCGGCATGCTCGATGAAACGCTTGTCGTTTGGGGTGGTGAATTCGGACGGACACCGATGTCCGAACGCGGCAATGGACGGGATCACAACCCGACCGGTTTCACGATGTGGATGGCCGGTGGCGGAGTCCGCGGAGGCCAAGTCATCGGAGAGACCGACGAGCTCGGTCTGCATGCCGTGGCCGATCGAGCCCACGTCCATGATCTGCACGCCTCCATCCTTCATCTGTTGGGTTTGGGAAATATGGAATTGACTTACATCCACAAGGGTCGCCCTGAGCGACCGACCGTCAATGAGGGAGCGTTCTTGCGTGCCTTGACTGGCTAGAGGTTCAACCTTTTCACGTTCAGAGTTCGATTGTTTTGCACTTTTCATTTCCTTCGGAGGTCGGTTCGATGAGTACTCGCAGACGTTTTCGGTTTGGCTTCACACTTGTGGAGCTATTGGTGGTGATTGCCATCATTGGGGTGATGGTGGGGCTGCTGCTTCCCGCCGTCCAAGCTGCCCGCGAAGCAGCGAGGCGAATGAGTTGTTCAAACAACTTCAAACAGATCGGGCTTGCCGTACACAACTATCACGCGGCTTACAACCAATTGCCCAATCACGGAACAGGGACTCGCGAACCGATCGTGCAGATGACGCAGACCACGGTCAACACCGCCAATGGTACGCTAAGCGCTCTCGTGTGCATGTTGCCGTTCATGGAGCAACAGGCGTTGTGGGAGCAGATCAGTGGTCCGCTGTTGGGAAGGACCGATGGGTCGCTGACCAACAACCCCGGTGGCACGATCCCGTGGC